>JBAQHK010000155.1:0-1932 GCA_049288275.1 bacterium
CGTCCCGCATGATCTGTTCGCATCGGGTGAGCATCGTGTCGTCGAGCACGCCGCGCCGATACTTGGTGATGAACACCAAGTGGACGTGGAGGTTCCAGACGACGGACCGTCCGCGCCTGACGTCAGGGTCTGGTTCCCAGCGAGGTGACATAGACCAATGATAGGATCGAACACGTGTCTCGGTTCCGGATGTACCCGACGCGCGCTCAGGAGGTCCTGCTCCTGCAGCAGTGCGGGCATGCCCGGTACGTGTGGAACCTGGCCTTGGAGCAGCGCCTGATGTGGGCCCCCCGGAAGGGCCCGACCCCGAATCTCGCGGAACAGAACCGGCAGTTGACCGAGGCTCGTGCGGCGTTTGGGTGGTTGGCGGCCGGATCGGTGACGGTTCAGCAGCAGGCCCTGCGGGACCACGACCAGGCGTGGCGGAACTTCTGGGGCGGCACCCACGACCGTCCCACGTGGCGTAAACGGGGCCGGAGCGAGGGGTTCCGGATCGTCGGCGCCCAAGCACTGCGGGTCGAGCCCCTGTACCGACGCTGGTCTCATGTCAATATCCCGAAGGTCGGCTGGGTCCGCTTCAAGCGGTCCCGGGCCCTGCCGGACGCCACGTCGTACCGGGTGAGGCGGGACCGTTCCGGACGCTGGCATATCGCGTTCGCCGCCGTCCCTGAGGCGATCCCGACGCCGGGTACCGGTGAGGTCGTCGGCCTGGACCGTGGCGTAGCCGCCGCCGTGACCCTGTCCACCGGTGAGATGACCAGCCCGGCCGGGCTGCGTCCGAAAGAGGCTGAGCGGCTCCTGCGGCTGCAACGCCGCCTGGCCCGCGCCAGGCGTGGGTCCACCCGGCGCGGCAACCTCAAGACCCAGATCGCCCGCATGAAGGCCCGGGAGACCGACCGGCGCAAGGACTGGGTTGAGAAGACGTCGACCGGTCTGGCCCGCCGGTTCGATCTGATCCGGGTCGAAGACCTCAACGTGAAGGGCATGACTCGCTCCGCGAAGGGCACCCTCGACGCCCCGGGCCGGAACATTCGCGCCAAGGCCGGACTGAACCGGGGCATCCTCGCCGCCGGCTGGGGACGGCTCGTGGCCCGCCTGGAGCAGAAAGCCCCCGGCCGGGTCGAGAAAGTCAATCCCGCGTACACGTCGCAGACCTGTAACGCCTGCGGGCACGTGGACAAGGACTCGCGCAAGAACCAAGCCGAGTTCGTGTGCACCGCTTGCGGGCGTCAGGCCAACGCCGACGTGAACGCCGCGAGGAACATCCGTGATCGTGAACCCGCCGCAGGACGTGCGGTGGCAGCGCGTGGAGACAGGGTGAAGTCGGCCCGGTCGGTGAAGCGCGAACCTCTGGCGGTGGCCTAATGGCACGCCAGGAATCCCCCGGCTTTAGCCGTGGGGAGGAAGTCAACGAGATCAGTGCCACCAATAGCGGCATCTGGCACTGGAAGCAGAAGCTGGTCGCGGCCGACTCGCCTGCGATTACGGCCTACCGCGCCACGATGCGGCGGCATGCCCACGCTTCCGCGCTCGAAAACGCTGCCGCAGCGTGGAGGCGCACCAGCACTCCGACCCCCGAGCAGACGGACGCTCTCGTCGCAGCCATCACCAGCATGGCCCAGCACCTTGGCATCACGGTCACCGTGGACGCCGACCAATGCACGTAACAGCGAGGGCAGGCCGTGCCTGCTCCCCGCCACCCACACCGCCGATGGCCGCGGGCATGCCGGACTCGGATGGCGTGCGTAAGGCAGCACGCAACCGCCCCGGGGAACCAGGCCACACACTGACAGGAGACCAGGATGACTCGCATCGAGACCTTCCGCACCGGCCCCGGGCTGAGGCTCGCCCTCACCAACCTCACCGCACCCGTCAATATCGTCCCCTCCGAGGCGGGCTCGACCACGGCTCGGGTCGACATCACCGGTGATC
>JBAQHK010000156.1:0-3539 GCA_049288275.1 bacterium
TGGTGATAAGTGAGACCGAGGGCGACGTGGTGGTTCAGATCCCAAAGACGCGGGTGAAGCCCACTCGGGAGTTGATAGCTGCGGTGGACGGCATCGAAGGGGTCGCCAACGTCAAGATAGGTTCCAAGCCGGGAGCGGGCAGGCGGCCGAGGTAGGCGGTCAAGGTAGGCGGTTATAGTCTGTTGACGGATGGAGATCATTCTGATAGCCTGACCGTTGCCGTGAAAGGGAAGGCGCAAGGAGGAGGGTCAATGATGCCTCGTCGATCGCTGGCCGGGAACCCGCCCGGGCCCCTTCGGCTCGCAGGTTCGGCGCTGGTGGCCGTGGCGGTGATTTGGGGTTGGGTTGCGCCCGCCGCGTGCGGCGAGCCTCTGCGGATCGTGGATTTCCCCACCGCCGGGCTTTACGCCAGGGGGGAGTACGGCTTCGACATGGACCTGTATTCCGACGGCGGCCTGCTCTTCGGAGTCGGCGTGGGGATTGCCAGGTTCGTGAGTTTCGGGGCGTCCTACGGGGGACTCAAGTTCATAGGAAGCGGAGACCCCGACATGAACCCGCGACCTGAGGTCAACGTCAGAGTGCGCCTCTTGGAGGAGGACGTCGCCGTGCCGGCCGTCGCGGTGGGCTTCGACTCGCAGGGCTACGGCAAGTTCTTCGATACCGAGGGGATGGAAGAGCGCTACCTGGTGAAGTCCCGCGGCATCTACGCGGTGGCGAGCAAGAACTGGGACCTGCTGGGCGCGTTCTCGCTGCACGGAGGTGTGAGCTACAGCCTCGAGAACGACGTGGACAATGATCCGACGGTCTTCGTCGGAGCCATCAAGGCCCTGGGGCAGGCGGCTGAGTTTGCTGCGGAGTTCGACCTGGGCGCCAACGACGACAAGGGACCCGCCGCCCTGGTTCAGCGCTGGGGATATCTCAATGCCTCGGTTTCGTGGTACGTGAACGAGAACTTCCTTCTGGCCTTCAAGGTCCGCGACATTGCGGCCGAGGACAGGCGCGGCGTCGAGGAAGAGCGCAAGTGGAACCGGGGTTTCAGCCTGTCCTATCGGGCGGAGCTGTAGGGGTAACCTGTGGAATCCTGGCTGGATTTCGAGAAACCCTTGCTTGAGCTTGAGAAGCAGATTAGAGACCTCAAGTCGCTTGCCGACGCCAACCACCCCGAGATAGCCCAAGAGATCGAGCGGCTCGAGGCATACGCAGAGAAGAGGCGCAGCGAGACCTACGAGAAGCTCTCTCGCTGGGAGAGGGTCCAGCTGGCCAGGCACCCGCTGAGGCCCTACACCAAGGACTACATCGCCATGGTGGCCTCGCAGTTCACCGAGCTGCACGGCGACAGGCTGTTCGGCGACGACAAGGCGGTGATAGGGGGGCCCGCGGTAATTGAAGGGCGCAAGGTGATGATCATAGGCCAGCAAAAGGGCCGAGACACCAAGGAGAACCTGGCGAGGAACTTCGGCATGGCGCATCCCGAGGGCTACAGGAAGGCCCTCAGGCTGATGAAGATGGCGGCCAAGTTCTCAAGGCCGGTCCTGACCTTGGTGGACACGCCGGGTGCCTTTCCCGGCATCGGGGCCGAGGAGCGCGGTCAGGCCGAGGCGATCGCCCGGAATCTGTGCGAGATGGCCGGCCTGCCGGTGCCCATACTGGTAGTGGTGATCGGAGAGGGTGGAAGCGGCGGCGCTTTGGGGCTGGGGGTGGGAGACACCATCCTGATGATGGAGTACGCGATCTACTCGGTGATATCCCCCGAGGGGTGCGCGGCGATACTGTGGGGCGATCGCTCCAGGGCGCGCCAGGCGGCGGAGGCTCTCAAGCTGACCGCGCCCGATCTGCTGCAGCTGGGTGTTGTGGACGGCATCATACCCGAGCCGGTCGGCGGGGCGCACCGCGACGCGCGCGCGGCGGCGGCCAGCCTGAAGAAGGCCGTGGTGGACAACCTGGATCTGCTTGCCGGAACCCCGCTGCCGTCGCTGCTTGCCAGGCGGCTTGAGAAGTACTCCAGGATGGGCACTTACCTCGAATGATGAGCGGCTTGACCACGGCGCCTTCGACTAGTAGATTTAAGAGGTTCCGACTCCCCGGACTCCTGGGGGGTAGCGTGGTTTCACAGCCTCACAGCCGGGCACGACTCGCCCGGAGTTTTTTTACCGCGGGGGAGATTCATGTCGCTTGACCAGAGGCTCCTTGATATCCTGGCCTGCCCCAAGTGCAAGGGCAGTCTGGATTACCGGCGCACTGACCTGAAGCTGGTTTGTCCGGCCTGCAAGCTGGCGTATCCCGTTCGAGACGGCATTCCGGTGATGCTCGAGGCGGAGGCCGAGAGGATTGACTCCTGATGTGCTCAGTCGCCCACGTCGCCATCGGGGCCCTGATAGGCGCCGGCGTGAACAGCCACCTGGCCGCGTTCGCTCTCGGTCTCGTGAGCCACATACCGCTTGACGCTATTCCACACTTCGATTTCAGGGACTTCCGGGCCGATGCCGCGGTGTCGGTGGGCCTGGTGGTTGTGGCGGTGTTGCTGGGCGGTGTCTCCCCGGCTCTGGTCGGGGCGCTTGGCGCCGCGCTGCCGGACTTCGAGAATCTGCTGTGGAAGCTGGGCATAATCGGCGAGAACCGCAAGATATTCCCGACACATTCCGGCCTGATTGAGCACGGCAGAGCAAAGGGAGGAGGGGCGGGATGGGAGGTCGCAGTCTCGGCGTTCTCGGCCGCCGGCGTGGTGCTCGCTGTGCTATCAAGAGGAGGGGCCAATTGAGACCAGGAACTGCTGGCGTCCTGACGCTGATCTTGGCTGTGGCGGTGTCTGCGGAACCGCTGGTCGCTTCGGCGCTCGTCCAGGACGAGAGCGCGCAAGGCTTGACGCTGAGCTTCGATCTGGCCGGCCTGAGGGAGATGCGGGATGAGAACGGCTTGTGGATGGGTCTGGCCGGCGGCGACCTGGTTCCCTGCGTGGACGAAAGCACCGGCGTGACCCTCGCGGGCGACGTCTACCTGGTCGCCGTGCCCGTGAACGCGAGCGTGATTTCCGAGGTCATAGATGAAGACCACTACCGGCTGCCCGACGCCGATCTTGCGCACGTCCGGACAAAGACCGGGCTGGTGGACCAGATCCCGTCAGAGCCGGCGGCGGTGACCTCGATCGGTTACATGAGAAGCCAGCGGGTGGCGACCTTGAAGATCTCCCCCCTGGTTTACGATCGGGTCTCTGCCGAGCTGCGAGTCTACACCCGGCTGGCCGTTCGACTGACCTTTGCCGCCGGGGCGGATGGTCAGGCGGCCGAGGAGGCTGGGGGTGGGGGTGATGAGGGCAGCTACGAGGCCACGTACAGGGCGGCGATTCTGAACTACCAACAGGGGAGGCAATGGCGCAGGAGGTGGGTGGCCTCCCCCACGCAGGGCGACTACTTCTCAAGCTCGCCCAACTGGGTCAAGATCAAGGTGGACACCACCGGCGTCTACTGCATAACCGGCGGCGACCTCGCTGCGGCCGGAGTCCCCGAGGGCTCGGTCGGTTCTCAGACGGTGAGGGTATATAC
>JBAQHK010000157.1:0-1551 GCA_049288275.1 bacterium
CGTGTGATGATCGGCGATTGCGTAAACTGCCACCCCGGAGTCCGCATAAGCCTCTCCGATCACACCAAAGCCCGTGCCGTGATTGCAGCCGGCAGTGCCCTTGACTCCAAACCCGGGATACTGCCCATCGCAGGTGTTGGTCTGGCCCCACACCCCGCCACACGCCCGTCCTGCGAGACTGTTATGGAGGCCATACACGACCACCATCGAGTCGGGCAGCGACGTGCTTGTCACATACAGGGGACATCGTCCCGGGTTGTCCCAGCCTATTCCAACGTTCCCCTGGAAGTAGTTGCGCCCGCCGAGGAAGTATCCGGCGTAGCCGTTGGGACTCGAGGTCGAGGCTTTGATGCCGAAATTCCGTCCCGAGGTATGGGTTGCACTGGCTTGAACTCCTTGGCCGGTGACCCCGGCTGTCTCTCCCCACACGCCCACACCGCTGCCGCCTTGATAGGTGGCCCAGCCCGCGACCCCCACGCCGCCGGTAGCGGTCTCGCTCTCCACAACACCTAGGACTCCCGAGGCGTTCTCTGCCGTGGTGGACGTGCACGTGGCATAGACGGCCGTAGCCTGCGCCTGGTTCGAGGTTTCGTTTACATAGAGCTTGGAGTAACCCGCGCCTGTCCCGATTACCACTCTGCCGTTGTTCTTGACCGTCACCACCGCATCGTCCAGATCGGCCACGTTGGCATTGGCGCCGCTGTCCTGCAGGATGTGGAACTCGCCCCGATTGTATGTGTCGGTTCGCTCATATACTATCGCGCCCTTGCCGCACTCCAGGCCAGGATCTGCGCTTGAATCAACCTTGAAGAGCATCCCGGTGGCCGTGCCCGCGGTGCTGCTGCTATTGTCGATCTTGAGAGCATACTTCAGATAGCCTGACCCGAGGTCGCTCACCTGCAGTTTGCACGTCGGGGAGGTGACACCGATCCCAACTCTCCCTTGGAAGTAGTTGCGGCCCCCTTCGAAATAGGAGGCGTAGCCGTTGGAGCTTGAAGTCCGCCCGTAAACCCCGTAGTTCACTCCCGATGTGTGCGTCGCGGTGCCTTGAACTCCCCTGCCGGAAGCGGCCTGGGATGTGCCATAAACCCCTATCGCCACACCCTCGGATGACAAAGCCGTTCCTACAACCCCTGTGCTGGGCGCCTCGGCCGATCCGCTCCACGTTGCCCCCACCACCGCGGCACCCCCCCTGGTTGTCGACGACTTCAGCTCCACGTGCAGACCTTGTCTGGCGAAATCCTCCGAGGAGTCCGAGATTTCCACCCTGTATTGTGGGCTTGCTGTCCCTATTCCTATCTTGCCGGAGACCCCCGAGTACATATCGTCACCCGAGACCACCCAGTCGGCATCCGGCATCGCCTGAGGCGCCTGCCAGGTCGCGACACCCGCGCCGTCCGAGGTCAGAACCCGACCCGCCGCGGCGCCCGTCGGCATCGAGAAACTCGCCACCTCGAGTGAACTGTGGCCGTGCGCCGAATCCGCAAACGCATCGGCGTGCAACCCGGCCACCATGTGCGCGTTGGCCGCCTGGAAGGCAAAGGGCACGCT
>JBAQHK010000158.1:0-2142 GCA_049288275.1 bacterium
CCACCACAACGTCGTCGGTGATCTCAGCGGCCACCTCAAGCGGCAGATGCGCCTCCCAGGAGGCCGGTGCGGTGTGGCTAATCTGGGGCGCCACAGCGTCGGCGCGGTTGATCAAGACCGCTCGCACCCCGGTGGCAGCATCGTAGTTGGCCAGAAGCGCCTCCTGGTTGACGCCGGCCTGGGCCACGAGATCAATCACATTTGAGTCCCACTGGCTGTCGTCGCCGCCTCCCAGGATCCACTGCCCGGCGTCCTTCACCACCGAGCGAACCCGACCCGCGTCGTAGCCGCTCTGGCTGAGCATCAACACCAGGTACTTCCAGGAGGATGTAGGTGTGCCGATTGTGGACTTGGGAACATCGATGGTGATCACGTCCGTCGCCCCGTCGCAACTCACCGCGACCCCTGAGGAGGAGGAGTTGCCGTTCTTGTCCACCACCTGACTTGTGAAATCGTCAAAGGGCGGGGCGCACCAGACGCAATACTCCCAGGCGCTTCCCGGTGAGAAATCAACGTTCCTGCGCTCGAGGCTCCAGGTCGCGCCCGAGCCCGAGACTCCGTCAGTATCTATGTAGATGTCAATGTTCTGAAGTGAGAAGCCCGCACCCGATCCCCAGGGATCGCTGAGCTCACCGGCGATCTCCACCTCGAAGCGGACCTTGGAGCCCACCTCGCGCGCTGTGAAGCGCACAATGTCGAAGACGCCGTCCGCAAAGACCGGATCCAGCGGATAGACATAGGTGCCGGGGCCGTGGTCGTCCCCCACCGGATCGGTGAACGTGACCTCGTAGGCCCGGGCGGTCGGAGCAGCCGCCAGAAGGACCGCCGCCAGCGCTGCCGCGAGCACGGATGGGAGGATCATTCGTCGGACGAGATTGGCTGCCATGACTCTATTCTACCATGTGCGCGGGGCCCAGTCAAATCGGGCCTCGGCGAGACATTGACACACGCCCCACCGCGGCGCGCGCCCGCGAGCCCGCGCCGGACCCAAGTCAGGCTTAAAGAGGGGCACATGACGTGCCGAATTCCACCTATACGAACCTGTGCGAACCCGTCAACACGGGCGCCGAAAGGAGATCGCTTTGCTATCGGTCCTTGCGCGAACCACCCTTGTGGTTCTCATCTTCGTCGCGTTCGGCTTCGCGGTGGCTCTGTTGGTCCTCAACGGTTGTGCTCCCGCCGGGGTCTACGTCAAGCAGGCTCCCCCCGCGCCGCGACACGAGATCATGCCTGAAAGGCCTCACCCCAACGCCATCTGGGTCGGAGGCCACTGGACCTGGACCGGCAGAGAATATCGTTGGACGGAAGGACGCTGGGAGGTCCAGCCGCGAGGCGATGCCTGGGTACCCGGCCATTGGCGGCGCACTCCCAAGGGCTGGGCCTGGACCGCCGGCAAGTGGAGTAGATAGCAGCCCCAAGCCTCGGCCCGGATCTCGCAAGTCGCGGCCCAACCCGCAATAGAACCGCCCGGTGCCGCTACCCCTAGTTGAGCGAGCCTGGCGCGACCCAAACCCACCCGAATAGGACACCGGGCGTTACTTCTGACTCAGTCTCCATCCGCAGTAGCCTAGAGCTTCGTCACAATTCCCTATCCTTTTGACTGCAAACTACACTCGAGGATTCACGGCCTTGCATGCCACTCGGCAACCTCACCCCACTGGAGTTCGCGGAGCGGCCACAGGCCAAGTTAGCGGGCTGGGAATCTCACAACGGCCGCAGCGGCTTCTGGGTAGGACTCATTGCCGGAAAGCGCGACCGCACGCGTGGATGAGTCCATCGGGGGACGGTCACCGCCGGCGCATGATGGGCCAACCAGTTCCAGCCGAAAGCGCTCAGCAAGTACTGGAGACGGGAAGCTCCATGGGACTCTCGTTACGCCGAGTACGAACGCAAGCTGAAGGGATGCACTCGGACACTGGACAGGAGGCACTCTCGATGATGATTGCCATCTTCGGCGGTATCCTCCGGCGGGGCACTCACGGTCACGTCGCACTCACGGGAACCACCCCAGAGGTAGAAAGGGCGACAAATCGGTGAGAGACATTGCGTGGGGTCCCCATGGGTCAACCCGCCGATCCATAGCGGAGTGCATTCACGCGCCTTCGGACCGCACGACAGTGCGAGCGCCCATCTTGTGAATCC
>JBAQHK010000159.1:0-3468 GCA_049288275.1 bacterium
AGCCAGAACTGGCCGGTCGAAAGCATATCGGTGCAGGAGTAGTGGACTGCCTGCTTGCTGGCGGCCGCGGCCTGCGGGGTCCAGCCCGCCGGCACGTAGCCTGCCGGGGGATTGCGCAGTATCAGCCCGCCCACGACGATCAGCACCAGGTAGGCAATGCCGAGCACCAGGAAGGTCTGGAAGACGCCGATCTTGGGCAGACCGAAGAGCGCCGCCCCGAGAAGCTTGTAGGGCGTGCCGGAGATCAGGCCCGCGGCCAGCGGCGCGACGAAGAAGCCGCCTGCGCCGAAGCCTGCCACGGCGAGGCCGGTTATCAGGCCGCGCTTGTCCGGGAACCACTTCACGCCTGCGGAGATCGGGCAGACGTAGGCGAAGCCGATCCCTATTCCGGAGATTATGCCGTAGCTCAGGATCAACATTCCGATGCTGTGGGACCTGCTGGCCAGCATCATTCCGATCGCGAGGAGAACTCCTCCCAGGATCGCCACCCTGCGCGGCCCCATCTTGTCCTGCAGCCTGCCGCCAAGGACCGTGGCCAGGGCGAAGAAGATCAGCACGATCGAGAAGGGCAACGAGGCCCGGGTTGCCGAGATCCCGAGCTGGTCCTGGAGCGGAATGCGGAAGACGCTCCAGGCGTAGATCGCGCCCAGGCACAGCTGAATGATTACCGCTGCGAAAACGATCCACCACCGGTTAAAAGGCTTGCCCTCCGACATGGCGTCTCCTCTCCCTCAAGGGGTGGAAAACAAAAGGAGGGAAGACTCGCGCCTTCCCTCCTCGGTTCTCACCGCTGCCACTCACTCTTCCAGGGTCGAAACGTCGCCCACGTCCTTGCCCAGGGCTTCGGCCTTCAAGAGCCGTCGCATGATCTTGCCCGAGCGGGTCTTGGGCAGCTTGTCGCGGAACTCGATCCACTCCGGACGCGCTATGGGGCCGATCTCCTTGGAGACCCAATCCTTGAGCTCCTTGTTCAAGGCATCCGAGGCGGTGAAGCCGTGCTTCAGCGTCACGTAGGCCTTGGGCACGTCGCCCTTGACCTCATGAGGCACGCCGATCACGGCGGCCTCAGCCACTGCGGGGTGCGACACCAGCGCTGACTCGACCTCGGCTGTCCCAAGCCTGTGGCCTGCGACATTCAAGACTTCGTCGGCGCGGCCGCGGAACCAGAAGTAGCCGTCGGCGTCCATGGTGGCGGAGTCTCCGGTTAGATAGACACCCGCAAAGCGTGACCAGTAGGTCTGCTTGTAGCGCTCCGGGTCCTTGTAGAGAGTGCGCAGCATGCCAGGCCACGGCTTCAAGAGCACCGCGAAGCCGTTGTGGCCGGGCTCTATCTGCTTGCCGTTCTGATCGAAGACGCTGGCCAGAATCCCCGGGAAGGGCTTGGTCGCCGATCCGGGCTTGAGGGGCGTGATTGGGAGCGGCGTGATCATGAAGTTGCCGGTCTCGGTCTGCCACCAGGTGTCCATGATCGGGCAGCGGCTTGCGCCGATGTTCTTGTAGTACCACCTCCAGGCCTCGGGGTTGATGGGCTCGCCCACCGAACCCAGGAGCCTCAGGCTCTTCAAGTTGTGCTTGCCGGCCCACTGCTCGCCGAACTTCATGTGCATGCGGATCGCGGTGGGCGAGGTGTAGAGCACGGTGACCTTCTCGCGCTCGAGGATCTTCCACCACCGGGCCGCGTCCGGGTAGTCGGGAGCGCCCTCATACAGGATCGACGTCACGCCCATCATCAGCGGGGCGTAGACGATGTAGCTGTGACCGGTGACCCAGCCGACGTCGGCAGCGCACCACCAGACGTCGTCGCCCTTCAGGTCAAACGTGAACTTGAGCGTCGCGTAGGTTCCAACCGCGTAGCCGCCATGTACGTGCACGATGCCCTTGGGCTTGCCGGTGGTCCCGGAGGTGTAAAGCGTGTAGAGCATGTCCTCGGAGTCCAACTGCTCGGTCGGACACTCCTCGGACTCCTTGGCGGTTATCTCATGCCACCACAGGTCACGCCCCGCCTTCATCTCCACCTTGTGATTTGCGCGATTGAAGACGATTATGTGCTTCACCGACGGAGTTTCTTTCACTGCCTCGTCGGCGATCTTCTTAAGTTCCACTATCTTGCCGCGCCGGTAGCCGCCGTCGCTGGTGATAACCAGCTTGGCCTCGGAGTCCAGGATGCGGTCCTTCATCGAGGCCGAGCTGAATCCCGAGAAGACCACCGAGTGGATCGCTCCGAGCTTGGCGCAGGCCAGCATCGCGACCGGCAACTGCGGGACCATGGGCAGGAAGATCATGACGCGATCGCCCTTGGTGATGCCTATCTTCTTCATCGCGTTGGCGAGCTTGTTGACGGCCTTGTAGAGCTGGCCGTAGGTCCAGCGCTCCACTTCGCCCGGCTCGCTCTCGCATATGTAGGCGACCTTGTCCTTGATGTTGGTCTTCATGTGGCGATCGAGGCAGTTGTGGACGATGTTGAACTGGCCGCCCAGGAACCACTTGGCGAAGGGCTCCTTCCACTCCAGCACCTGGCCGAAGGGCTTGTACCAGTCGAGCTCCTTGCCCATCTCGCCCCAGAACCACTCCTGATCGGTTGCACGCTTCAAGAGCTCGTCGTAGTCCTTGATGCCGTGCTTTCTCATGAACGCCATGACGTGCGACTTCTCCACCAACTCCTGTGGGGGATGATAGATCTCTTCCTTCTCGGCCATCGTTACTGCCTCCTCTCAGGCTTTTGGATCGTAGGTGCTTCCCGCACGGACACACCTCGCGCAAGCATACCTCGCCGCGACGTTTTCCTCCCCCGTTCAAGAAGAGGGAATACGGACGAACACCGTTTTCCTTAGTTGATCAGGTAGGCCCGGCCGCTCCCGTGAGGACCGGACGTTGCGGCTACCCAGTAAACAAAGGATTTTTACCCCTTTTGGGGGTCTATGTCAAGCTTGAAAACGCCCCGTTCAGGCTGCGCACGGGCGCCGGCGAACCACCACCAGGGACGTCGGGGGCAGCCGTTCCCGCAAATGCCTTGAGTGTTGCCCGCTGGGACAGTATCATCTGCCCATGACCCGGCCGAAGGACTGACTGCCGCGGACCAAACGTGAACCGGACAAGGAGACCAGCATGATCGCTCAATCGAAGTGGACGCGCCTGACGCGCCTGTGGGGATGCGCCGTCGGTCTCTTGATGGCGCTTACTGTGGGTCTCGGTGTCGGGTGCGCTGCGCACGGCGCCGGGGACAGTGGGATTGCCACCGCAGCTGGAGGTACGGCCGAAGCCGCGGCGGTCTCCGTTGACACCCTCACGGTTCACTATGTCCGTTATGGTGGGGACTACGAAAGCTGGACCCTGTGGACCTGGGATGCCAAGACAGGTCAGGGCCCCAAGGAACTGAAATCGGCCGGCAAGGACGACGCCGGCCTGATATTTCACGTGCTCAAGTCGGACTACGGGGACGGAACCCAGATAGGCCTTCTGCCCAAGTAT
>JBAQHK010000160.1:0-3367 GCA_049288275.1 bacterium
GCGCACACCATCAACGCGACCGTTAGCCTGGGCATAGCACGCCTCCTCGATGCAATAGCGCAATCCCTTGTTTGTCGGACTCGACTCTCACCCTACCCACTGACGGCGCCAATTCTACCACGACGCAAGGGCTATTTCAATGATGGAAGGATGGAGGACTACAGGGCGGCCAGCTGCCTCGGCAAGACGTGGGGATCGCGGCAGACGAGGAAATCCCAGCTCCCAAGGCGGCCCCAGTTATTGACCGCTGCGATCCAGCGGCGCGCGGCTTGGTGCTTGGCCTTGTCCGAGTCATCCTCCTCGCCCTTTATCTCAAGCAGGATGGTCTTGCCGTTCCTCAGGCGCACCAAGTAGTCCGGCTCATAGCGCTGATCCACACCTTCGTACTCGTAGGGTATCAGCAGGAATGCGGGTGCATTCCTGACGTAGCAGAAAACGTGATCGGCCTGCTGCTCAAGATAGAAGGCTGCCGCCTGCTCCCACGAGCTGTCAAGAACCACGGCATTGACGTGCGACCGCTGCGTGCTATGCACATTGCGCTTGGTGGTTGTGTCAATCTCGGCCGTGGTCCCGACGGGCTTGAAACGACTCAGGATGGGCTGGATGGGCGTCTCCCCCTGCGCTTCATCCGGCAGGATGGCCTCCAGCAGGCGTTCTCTGATTCGCCGGACATACCTGTCGAGGCCTATCTCGCTGCGGTGCACACCCCGCAAATCCACCTTCTCATCGATGTAGCGCCTGACAATGCGCAGCACCTGAGGGAAGAGGGACTGTCGGGCGTGCCCCCTCATCTTGGCGCTCCCCCTTACCGGGGCGTCAACCCCCTCACCCACAAGGTCGCCCACTATCATGCGTGCAATCTCAAACTCGATCTGCTGGACGTGAACCGTCTTGTAGTACTCCTGCCGGTTGTGCTCAATGAACGCTCCGGCGCCTCCGCCCCTCACCGCTCCCTCAAGGTGGTCGGTTACGATCCTGAGGAAGGTAGAGGTCGGGGTCTCGTCCGGCTCGACCACCAGCCGCTCCAACGTCGAGAAGTCTGCCTTGACCACGGGCTGCCTGAGCTCGTACCGGTAGCCCTCGACGTTGGGGAAGTGCATCTCGTAGGCCGCGCGTTCGGGAAGGGCATGAATGTGGTTGACCGGCCTGTCGACCGGAGCGAGGGAGGGCTTTCCCTTGTATGGGATGACCGAGAAGGGAATGCCGTAGACGTCAACGTACTCCTCCGGCAGGAGCTCGGTCTCGGGATCGGGCGTATAGTTCCGGCGCCTGAGGCCTCGGCCGACAACCTGCTCGCACAGGAGCTGGCTTCCGAATGCCCGCACCCCCAGAATGTGGGTCACGTTGTTGGCGTCCCATCCCTCGCTGAGCATTGCCACCGACACCACGCAGCGAACATCCTGGCCGGGCTTATCGGGCTTGCCCACGGTGTTGACTATCGCGCGGAGTTCCTTGGCGGCTTCATCCCGGGTGGCTTCCGGGTCTTCGCTCTCGATCTTGTCAAGCCGTTTGCTGTCTATGCGAATCGTCCAGAGTCGGCCTTTGTCGTTCTGAAAGAGATCGGGGAAGGCTGTCTTGGTCATGCCGTAGCTTGTGCGGGCCCTTGCGCGCCTAGGCCGGACGCCCCGAGGCTTGTCGTCAGCATCGTCGTCGTCAGGGCCCTTGTGGTCACCGCTGTTGTCGTCGTTGTCGTCGGCCTCCTCACTGACTTCCTCAACCTCTTTCTCCCCGGATATCCTCTCAAAAAAGACCTGGGCAATGTCGGTGTTGTCGCACACTATGATGAGGACAGGCGGAGCCTTGAGTGCAGTGTCGCTTGCCTGGGCCACCGCCTCGAAGGTCTTCTTGTACTCGCCCGCAAGCTGGACGAAGGCGTCCTCTGAGCGCTCCCAGATCACCTCGGGCTTGGGCCGACCGTTGGACAGGCGCTGAGCGGCCGCAAGATCCTTGGTGATGTTGCGCCAGAGCCGGAAGTACTTGGGATCGGGCTGATGCGTGGTGTCGCTCACGGGCAGCCGAGGGATTTTGGTAATTCCGCTCTCGATCGCGTCCACAAGACCGAAATCGCTCACGATCCATGGAAAGGGCTCGCCCTCGGCGTAGCCGCTCCCCTTGATGTAGAAAGGCGTGGCCGACATGTCCACGCAGACCTTGATGCCGCAGGCCTTGTTGATTCGATCAAGGCCTTGCACCCAGACCGTGGCCGCCTCCCGCTCCTTCCGGTCCTCGGCGCCTACCGTCTTGGCATCTTTCTCCGAGATCGGAGCTGGCCGGTAGGCATGGTGCCCCTCGTCGTTGAAGACCATGATCGGGCCACGCTCGAAGAGATCGCCGAGTCGATTCCGGGCGAAGGCCTCGTCAGTCTCCTCGCCCTTCTTGACAACGGCGTAGCTTCTCCCGCCCTCGCTGTGCTCGGATTCCGGAGCGAGAAAGTGCCAGTTGGTGACCAGCACCTTGCCGGTACCAATGAGATCGCGGTACTGGGGCGGCACGACGTCGAACTCGGTGTAGTAGTCGCCCCCGCGGCTGTCTACCCGAAGCACTTGCAAGCGCTCCTTGATAGTGAGATTCGGACAGCAGACAAGCGCAGCATTCGGGAAGCGATCATCACTGGGCACCCGCGCGCGATTGCAGAAGGCCCACGCCACGAGCATCGCCATCACGATGGTCTTGCCGCTTCCCGTGGCCATCTTGCAGCACACGCGGGAGAGCGGCTCGTACCCGGCCTCGAAGGGATGGTCAAGTAGGGCCTCGAAGTCGCTGTCCGCGAAGGCCGGCACCCAGCGCGGCTTGCCCCGCTTCCCATCGCGCCTAAGCCCCCGGATTTCGTTGAGGAAGATAACGGTCTCGGCGGCCTCGAGCTGGCAGAAGAAGAGCCGGCGCACCCTATCCTTGCGCGCCCAGTGCCTCAGGAGGTCCTTGGTAACGTTGGTCGCGCCCTCGTAGCCGGATTTCCGCCAGCGCTTGACGTCCTCACGGAGCTTGTTGACTATAACGAGCTCCCGCCTGCCCTCTTCGAGCCCAAGATCGTAGACGTCTCCCGAGACCGATGCTAGCCTCAACGGCAGGCGCTGCTGCCTGAGATCCTCCTCGGAGAGCTTGTACCAGTAAGTGGAAGGTCGCCGCCCGCTCTGTTTCGTCGCCGTACCGGTCGCCCGGTCATAATCCCAATAGTGCTCGGGCTCGTGGTAGGGCCTGCATATCACAGGGCTTTCGACCGGCCGTATCAGTACCGGTTCATCGGGAGAAGACCTTGCCATGTCTGGCCTCACTTCAGCGGTTCAGTACCCTCGTTCAGTACGCGTAGATACCTGTGATAGATAAAGACCCGGTTCCGCCGCTTGCCGGTGACCTCTTTGACCAAGCC
>JBAQHK010000161.1:0-2178 GCA_049288275.1 bacterium
GCTCCCGCCGGATTGAAGACCTGGCGCAATCGGTGGCCCAAGCCCTTCGCCCCGGAGGGGGTTAAGGCCCGGAGCCATCAGGTCGCGGTCATCACAATTAGCTTGCCATCTTGACCGCTCCCGGATAGCATGGATCCGGTCTCCTTTAAACTAGTTCCGAGAGACTAGTAAGGAGTGACGATGAGACAATTCAAGCAGGTCGACGCCAGCCCCCGGCTGGCATTGTTTTTTGCCCTCCACTGCGAAGAGATCCCTCACGGAGAGAAGACCCTATGGTGATCCGAGACAAGGCACGCATCATGGACTCGGACGACATCGCCCGAGCGATAACCCGAATCGCCCACGAGATCATGGAGAAAAACAGGGGAAGCCGGGGCATCATACTGGTGGGCATAAGGACGCGAGGCATCCCGCTTGCAAGACGCATCTCCGAGATAATGAAGGGCATAGAGGGCGGGACCGTGCCCGTGGGGATCCTGGACATCACCCTTTATCGGGACGATCTCCAGATGGTCGCCAAGCAGCCGGTGGTGGGCAAGACCGAGATGCCCGAGGACATCGAGGACAAGGTGGTGGTGCTGGTGGACGACGTGCTCTTCACCGGCCGCACCATTCGGGCGGCGATGGACGAGATAATGGACTTCGGCAGGCCCAAGGCGGTGAGGCTGGCCGTCCTCATAGACAGAGGCCACCGGGAGTTGCCCATAAGGGCGGACTACGTCGGCAAGAACGTTCCCACGTCCGCCCGGGAGACCATATCGGTCAAGCTGAGGGAGACCGACGGGGAGGACGCGGTGAGCGTTCAGGAGATGGCAGATGAAATTTGAACGAAGCGATCTGCTGGGACTCGAAGACCTCACGCGCGAGGAGATCCGGTTCATACTGGATGCCGCGTCGTCGTTTGTGGAGATATCGGAGCGGCCGATCAAGAAGGTGCCGATGATGAGAGGCATGACGGTGGTGAACCTCTTCTTCGAGCCCTCCACGCGGACCAGGACTTCGTTCGAGCTGGCCGAGAAACGGCTGAGCGCAGACACCGTCAACATCGCCGCCTCGACTTCGGCCACGGTGAAGGGCGAGACCCTCAAGGACACCGCCAAGAACATCGAGGCGATGAGCGTGGACATGCTGGTGGTTCGTCACAGCGCCAGCGGCGCCCCGCACTTCCTCGCGTCGGTGCTGGCCTGCCCGGTGATAAACGCCGGAGACGGCGCCCACGAGCATCCGACCCAGGCCCTCCTGGACATGTTCACCGTCAGGCAGAAACGCGGAAGCCTCGAAGGTCTCCACGTGGGCATCGTGGGAGACATCCTTCACAGCCGGGTGGCGCGGTCCAACGTCTGGGGCTTCACCAAGATGGGCGCCCGGGTGACCCTGTGCGGGCCGCCGACCCTGATGCCTCTGGAGGTCGAGTCCATGGGGGTCACGACCACCCACGACCTGGACGCGCTGATCCCCGAGCTCGACGTCCTGATGCTCCTCAGGATCCAGAGCGAGCGCCTCAACCAGTGCTTCTTCCCCAGTCTCAGGGAATACTCGGACCTGTTCGGCGTGGACAGGGAGCGCATGAGACGCGCAAAGCCCGACGTGGTCGTGATGCACCCAGGGCCCTTGAACCGCGGGGTGGAGATCACTCCCGACGTTGCGGACGGTCCCAATTCCGTGATCTTGAACCAGGTGAAGTACGGCTTGGCAGTGAGGATGGCCGTGCTTTACCTCCTCAGTGGAGGGGAGCTCGCAAGTGAAGCTTCTGATTAGAGGCGGACGAGTTATCGATCCCGGCCAGGAGATCGATCGAGTCGCGGACGTGTTGGTGGAGGACGGGAAGATTGCGGCGGTGGGCTCAGCCGGCCAGGCCGGCGACAGCGAGGTGATCGATGCCGGCGGGCTTGTGGTCTCGCCGGGCCTGATTGACATGCACGTCCACCTTCGCGAGCCGGGTCGGGAGGACGAGGAGACCATCGAGACGGGCGCCCGGGCGGCCGTCTCGGGTGGCTTCACATCGATCGCCAGCATGCCCAATACCGAGCCTCCGACCGAAGGCGATGAAGGGGTGAAGTTCGTTCTGGCCAGGGCCCGCGACGCGGGGCTGGCGCGGGTCCTTCCGATTGCCGCGGTCACCCGTGGCCTTGAAGGCCGGATGCTGGCCGAGATAGGATCGGCCTTGAGGGCCGGCGC
>JBAQHK010000162.1:0-2517 GCA_049288275.1 bacterium
ATCGCCTACGGGCTCGCTGCCGAGGGACCTGTGGACCTGGCGCTCTACGACGTCCGGGGCCGGATGGTCGCCCATGCCAAAGGCGTAGGCCAGACGGGCCTCAATCGGTGCGAGCTGGATGTGTCCGCCTTGAGCCCCGGGGTCTACTTCCTCGAGGTAACGTCGGGGCGCGCCTCGGACATCAAGAAGGTGGTGGTCGCGAGGTAGCCCGCGCCAGCTCAGGCGGCGATGGGTTATCCGTAGACCGGAAGCTGCTGCCGCAGCAGTTCGTGGAGCTTGGCGTCCGCCGGCTTGGACCGGACCACGGCCTTGAGAGCCTCTTCCAGCTCCGCCAGCGTGAGTTGCTGCATGAGCGTCTTCCAGAGCTCTCCGCCTCCGCCGCCGACCTTCCGGGCCGCCTCCGGCGCCAGAAGGGCGACCCCGCCGTTGGCCGCGACGGTCTTGGCCATGGTCTCCTTCATCTGACCGCGGATGCCACTCCAGAGATCCTTGCCCTCGACGGCGGCTGAGAGCCTCGCCAGGGCCAGGGAGAGCGACAGAATCGCGTTCATGCCCATGGTGCCCTTGCGCTGCATGACCGCGGTCCGGGCTGCGCGATCCGACGTTGAGGCTTCGTCGGCCAGACCGACCGCGCGCGTTGCAGTCAGTTCGGCCTCCAGGAGCACCCGGTCTATGTCGGCGATGCCGCCTATGTCGGTGACCTTCTTGCCCAGGAAGAGCCTCGCCAGCGGGCCTTCGGCATTATCCGCAGCGTTGAGGCAGCCCTTGCCCTCGTAACGGCGCGCCCGGCGCCAGGCCTGCGTGAGTTCGGGGTCGTTCTTGGCCGCCACGGCATCCTCGCCCACGCCCTTGGCAAACCGGTAGGTGCCGTCCTCGGTGCGCTTGAAGAGCTCGGGGTACTTCTTGGTCGCGGCCGAGGGGAAGATCATGCTGTCCACCAAGTGAATGGCCTCGCCGGTTCCCGCAGATGTGCCGAGAGGCGTGGAACCCGTGAAGGCCAAGATGTGCTGCAAGCGCGGGTCACCCGGAATTCCGGCCGTGACCTTGACGCCCACGGTGGGGATACCCGCGTTGGTGGCTTCCTCGTAGGCGGTGATGCCGGTTATGGTGAGTTCCCTGATGAACTCGTCGAGCTCGCCGGAAGAGAGTCCCGGCGCGCCAGCGGCCGGTTTCGCCTCACCCGCGCCGGCAGACTTCGCGCGACGCTCGGCCGCCAGGTCCTTCATCAGCTTTATGATCGAGCCGTACTTCACCAGCCGTTCGGTGTTGGCCCCGCCGCCTGCCTTGAGTCCCATGGCCTCGGCCGCCACCGCAATCTGGGCCTCCATGTCATCGTTGGGACTCTTGGAGCGATGGGACACCACCAGCTCCTGGCCGTGTCCCAAAGCGGTGAGCATCGCCAGGATGGTCTCGGAGAGTGTCCCTATCTGATTGGCCTTTATCAGCACGGTGTTGATAAGGCCCAGATCTATGCACTTCTCTATGGTGGCGTCGTTGGTCGTGACCAAGTCGTCGCCGATGATGAAGAGCTTGTCGCCGAGCTTCGCCAGCGCCAGCTTCCAGCCCTCGTAGTCGTTCTCGGCGAAGCCGTCCTCGAGGGAAACGATCGGCACGCCCTCGTCTATCGCCTTCTCGTAAAGCGCCAGGATCTCGTTGCGGTTCATCACCACTTCCTGGTCGGTGTAGCGCCAGAAGCGGTAGGAGCCCGCCTCCCACTTGTCGCGGGCCTCCGGGGTCTCGCCGTACTTGACGATGTTGTAGGCATCCTGCAGCTGCGAGGCCGCGGGGTCCAGCGCTACGGCTACGTGGACGCCGGGGGTGTAGCCCAGGTCCTCGATGGTATCCTTCATCAGTCGCCACATCTTCTGCTCGGGGACGGTGTCCGTCGGGTCCTTGGTGATGAAGGTGGCAAGGCCTCCCTCAAGGCCGATGCCCATCACGCGGCAGCCCGGAGTGCGCTCGATGATCTCCTTCAAGCGGTACTGAAGCTGCACGGTCATCCTCTGCGCCTCTTCGTAGTTCTCGGCGCTCAACGGGATGAACATGCCTTCCTGCATGCTGATATTGCTCTCGGGGTACTCCTTCTCGGTATGAGCGCCGCCCATGGCGCAGTTGCGGTAGCCCCAGGGCGCGCGGATCTTGATGTGGTCGGCGTCGAGCTCCTGAAGCCGGGTGGTCATCATCTGGCGCTTGACCTCGGCGACCCGGTCGGTCCAGCGGCCCTCGACCGCTTGGGCGGCGACCGGCGGAGCCGGCTTGAGGCTGGCCTGGAACTTCCTGTACTCGCCGGCGTCGGCAAAGGTGAAGTCCAGGAGAGCCACAACCGAGACTCCGAGGAAGACCCTGCCGACGTAGAGCAGCGCGACGGTGCTCGTGGTATAGCCCAGGATCAGCAGAGTCACGGCGAAGGGCAGCGAGAACCAGAAGAGGTTCCTGCTGGCGCGCGGACCGGCGGCTTTGACCGCCAGGTTGTAAGGGGAATCCACGCTGTAGGTGAGCCCGAGCTTGTTCACCCCG
>JBAQHK010000163.1:0-7331 GCA_049288275.1 bacterium
GTACGGACCGGTTGCATTGTGCAAGTCGCGCCGCAGGCGCAGATGAGGCAAGGGGGAAGATCGGCGATTTGGCAGTTGCGGATTTTGGGCGAATCTAGTAGAATACACTCCCGATGGGCCTCGCGGAAGCGGAGAGCTTGCATCGAGGCACGGCAGCGAAGCTTGTTAGCTTTTAGCTTGTTGGAATGAATCCATCTGAAGGACGTCTTCTAGAAGGAGGTTGCCTTATGCCCGTAAAGAAGTCCATGATCCAGCCGCTCGGAGACAGAGTCGTCGTGCGACGGACCGAAGAGGAGCAGAAGACAAAGGGTGGGATCATCGTTCCCGATACCGCCAAGGAGAAACCTCAGCAGGCGGTGGTGGTGGCGGTGGGCCCGGGCCGGGTGAGCGACGAGGGCAAGCGGATCGCCCCCGAAGTCAAGAAGGGCGACAAGGTGCTCTTCGGCAAGTACTCCGGCACCGAGATCACGATGGGCGACGAGGAATACCTGATCCTGCGCGAAGAAGACATCCTCGCGATAATCGAGTGACCAAGTGAAGCACGGCTATTCAAGGAAGGATGGAGGTGTTGTGCATGGCTGCCAAGCAACTTCTGTTTGACGAGACCGCGCGGCGCGCGCTCGAGAGAGGTGTGGACACGCTCGCGAACGCCGTTCGAGTGACCCTCGGCCCCCGAGGGCGCACTGTGGTGCTTGAGAAGAAGTGGGGCTCGCCCACGGTTACGACCGACGGCGTCACCATCGCCAAGGAAGTGGAGCTCGAGGATCCGTACGAGAACATGGGCGCGCAGATGGTGAAGGAAGTCGCGACCAAGACCAGCGACATTGCAGGCGACGGGACCACCACGGCGACCATACTTGCGCAGCTGATACTGCGCGAGGGGCTGAAGACGGTCGCTGCCGGCGCCAATCCCATGGAAGTCAAGCGCGGCATCGAGAAGGCCGTCGAGACCGTGATTGCTGAGATCAAGAAGATCTCCAAGCCGGTCAAGGGCAGCAAGGAGATCGCTCAGGTGGGGACGATTTCCGCGCACGGTGACGAGGCCGTCGGCAACCTGATAGCCGACGCGATGGAGAAGGTGGGTCGCGAGGGCGTGATCACCGTCGAAGAGGCCAAGGGCATGGAGACCACCCTGGACGTGGTGGAGGGCATGCAGTTTGACAGAGGCTACCTGTCGCCCTACTTCATCACCGACGCCGAGAACATGACCTGCGAGCTCGAAGAGCCGTACATACTGATTCACGAGAAGAAAATCAGCATCATGAAGGACCTGCTGCCGCTCTTGGAGAAGATCTCCCGCGCGGGCAAGTCGCTCTTGATCATCGCCGAGGAAGTGGAGGGCGAGGCCCTGGCCACGCTGGTGGTGAACAAGCTGCGCGGCGTCTTGAAGGTCGCGGCGGTGAAGGCCCCGGGCTACGGTGACCGAAGGAAGGCAATGCTCGAGGACATCGCGGTCTTGACCGGCGGCCGGCTGATCGCCGAGGAAGTCGGCATCAAGCTGGAGAACGTGGGCACGGAGGACCTGGGCAAGGCCAGGCTGGTCACCATCGACAAGGAGAACACCACGCTGGTCGGAGGCAAGGGCCTGAAGAAGGACATCGAGGGCCGGATCGCGCAGATAAAGAAGGCGATCGAAGATACCACCTCCGACTACGACAAGGAGAAGCTCCAGGAGCGCCTTGCCAAGCTCGCGGGCGGCGTGGCCGTGATCAAGGTGGGCGCCGCCACCGAGGTCGAGATGAAGGAGCGCAAGGCCCGCGTGGAAGACGCGCTGCATGCGACTCGGGCCGCGGTTGAGGAAGGCATCGTTCCCGGCGGGGGCGTGGCTCTCATCAGATCGCTCCCGACTCTGGACAAGATGAAGCTGCAGGGGGACGAGGCGATAGGCGTCAGAATCGTCAAGCGGGCGCTCGAGGAGCCGGCCCGGCAAATAGTTATAAACGCCGGTCTCGAGGGCTCGGTGGTAGTGGAAGAGATCAAGAAGCGGCCGGTTTACGAGGGCTTCGACGCGGCCAAGGAAGTCTACACCAACATGATCGAGGCGGGCATCATCGACCCCACCAAGGTCACAAGGAGCGCGCTCACCAATGCGGCGTCGGTCGCGGCTTTGATGCTTACCACCGAGGCCTTGATCACCGAGATCCCCGAGAAGAAGAAACCCATGACTCCTCCGGCTCCCGGCGGGGGCTACGGCGAGGACATGTACTAGTCGAGGGACTAGCGCGTGAAGGGCAGAAAGAAGCGCAGGCCGCTCGGGGAGGGCCAAGTCGGCCGGAAACAGCGTGTGCTGAGGAACATCAGGGACAAGGAGTGGCAGGAGGATTTGACCGACGTGGACCGGGCCCTTGAGGGCGAAGACTACTGGACGGTTTCCCCCGATGCGGAGGAAGCGGCGGAAGACAGGCAGGGCGCGCCGTAGGGCCTGATGTAGGGCCTGATAGGGAAAGCCCTTCTGGGCGCCCGAGGGAAGCCGGGGGAGACCAAGCCAAGCGTAGGGACGGATTGTCAGCGGCCCCTGCTGGGACTCAAGCCCAGGCGGGGACGCCGAAAGGTCTGGTTTCGGCATGGGGCGGATCGATAGTCCTGGCAGGCGCAATTTCCTGGGGCTTGACAGCGCCTACAGCTCGATCGAGGGAAGCCTCTTCAATATCCTGCCCGTTCCCTACGACGCCACGTCCACTTACACGCCGGGGTCGCGAAGGGGACCGCAGGCGATAATCGACGCGTCGCGCAACCTGGAGGTTTACGACCACGAGCTCGACGCGGAGCCGGCCTCTGCCGGTGTTGCGACCCTGGACGAGGTGCCGGTGGTGGTGGGCGATCCGGCCCTGATGGTGGCGGCCGTGGAGGCCGCCGTGGGCGAGATCGCCGACCGGGGCAGAATCCCGGTGGTGCTGGGTGGCGAGCACACGGTGAGCCTTGGGGCTGTAAGGGCCCTGGCCCGCTGCGCGAAGTTCGGCGTGGTCAGCCTGGATGCCCACGCGGACCTCAGGGACAGCTACCAGGGATCGCCCCTGAGCCACGCGTGTTTCCTGAGGAGGGCGTCGGAGGTTGCCCAGTGTTGCGCCCTCGGAGTGAGGAGCATCTCTGCGGAGGAGGCCGATCACCTCAAGACCTCCACCACCAAGGTCTTCTACGCCGACGCCATGTTCCGCCAAGGAATCGACACACTGGGTCTTGACTTTATCCCTCAGACAGTTTACTTGAGTATTGATGTGGACGTGCTTGATCCGTCCATCATGCCGGCCACGGGTACGCCCGAACCCGGGGGCCTGGGCTGGTATGACGCGGTCGGCCTTCTGACGCGGATCGTGCGCGGCAGGAGGGTTATCGGCTTTGACGTGGTTGAGCTGTGCCCCGCGGCGGGGAATCCCGCCCCCGATTTCACTGCGGCGAAGCTGGCGTACAAGCTGATGGGCGCTATCGTCAAGTTTGGGTTGACCCGGGAGGATCAAGAAACTCGCCATGGCTAAAAGAAGAGCGAAGAAGAAGCAGCCGCCTAAGGAAACACCCAAGCCGCAGCAGCGCGAGATAACCCTCAATCCGGACATTGAGGTCGAAGAGCAGGTTCCGCTCAACGAGTTGCCTACCATATTCCCCAATTCCTACGAGGCCGTGGTCGCCGCTGCGCGCAGAGCTCGTCAGCTCAATCTCGGCCTGAGACCTCTTGTGAAGACCAAGATGCAGAGGCCGGTTGACGTGGCGCTCGCAGAGCTGGCGGCCAAGAAGGTCGAGTACGCCGTGGACGACGAGATAATCCAGCGCCTGGACGCCCCGGCCAAGCCGAAGAAGCGGACGAAGACCTCCTAAGACAGTTTCCACTGTTCCCACCAGGCGGAGCGGCCAGATGGACTCGAGCGGCTTCTACAGGGTCTTTGATCACACCGCCGATGTGGGCATTGAGGTTGACGCCGGCGACCGCGAGAGCGTCTTCACCCGCAGCGCGCTGGCTATGTTCGACCTGATGTTCGGCCTTGAGACCGTCGGCAGGACCCGCGAGCGCACGATTGAAGCCAGGGCGGACAGCCCGAGCGAACTCCTGGTCGCCTGGCTGAACGAGGTCCTTTACGTCCACGCCACCGAGAGGCTTGCTTTCTCGGAATTCGTGGAAGCCAGGCTGGCCGACGGGGTGTTCTCCGCCCGCGGGCTGGGCGAGAGGATCGATCCGGCCAGACACGCGGGCAGCATGGAGATCAAGGCCGCCACCTACCACAACCTGCGCCTGGAGCAGGTGGGCGACAGGTGGACCGCCAGAATCATCTTCGATGTGTGAATGAGGTGAGCGCCTGGAAACGACGGTGAGGCTGGAGAAGGTCGACGACTTCAGGTGGCGCATACCCAGGGTCGGTGGCATGCGCGTGCCCGGCATGATCTACGCGGACCAGCGCCTCCTCGCTGACATCAATCTGGACGAAAGCCCCAGGCAAGTGATGAACGTCGCCTTCCTGCCTGGCATAATCAAGTATTCGCTGGCGATGCCGGACATGCACTGGGGCTACGGGTTTCCCATAGGCGGGGTCGCGGCCACCGACCTGGAGACCGGCGTGATCTCCCCCGGGGGCGTGGGCTACGACATCAACTGCGGTTGCCGCCTGGTGCGAAGCGACCTCACCCTTGCCGACGTCGCGCCCAAGCTGGGCAGGCTGGTGCGGGACCTCTTCAACAACATACCCAGCGGAGTGGGCTCGACCGGGGTGATAAGGCTCTCGGCCGGCGAGGAGCGCAAGGTGCTCACCCGCGGCGCCGGGTGGGCGGTGGCGAACGGCTACGGCGGGGCCGGCGACCTGGAGAGGACCGAGGAGCAGGGCGCGATGGATGGGGCCGACCCCGACGCAGTGAGCGACCGCGCGATAACGCGGGGCAGGGAACAGATCGGCACGCTGGGCTCGGGCAATCACTTCCTCGAGGTGGACCTGGTGGAGGAGATCTACGATGACCGGGTCGCCCAGGTCTTCGGGCTTGCGGCCGGACAGATAGCGGTGATGATTCACTCCGGCTCCCGCGGGCTGGGCTACCAGATCTGCGACGACTACTTGAGGGAGATGGGACGGGCGGTCCTCAAGTACAAGCTGGATCTCCCCGACAGGCAGCTGGCCAGCGCTCCCATCAAGTCTCCCGAGGGCGAGGCCTATTTCGCCGCGATGGCCTGCGCCGCCAATTACGCCTGGGCAAACAGGCAGTGCCTGATGCACTGGACCAGAGAGGTCTTCCAGAAGACCCTGGGCGCGTCTCCGGGGCAGCTCAACATGGGGCTGGTCTTCGACGTGTGCCACAACATAGCGAAGAAGGAAGTTCACACTGTGGACGGCGAGAGAAAGAGGGTCTGCGTGCACCGAAAGGGAGCGACGCGGGCCTTCCCCGCCGGGCATCCCGAGGTGCCGGAGTGCTACCGCGCGGTGGGGCAGCCGGTCTTGATCCCGGGCGACATGGGAACCAATTCCTACGTTCTGGTGGGGACCGAGCTGGCGATGCAGGAGACCTTCGGCAGTACCTGCCACGGGGCGGGCCGGGTCCGGAGCCGAACGCAGTCCAAGAAGCTCACCGACGGCGCCACGTTGCTGCGGGAGCTCGAGGAAAAGGGCATACTGGTGATGGCGCGCGGCAAGAAAACCATTGCTGAGGAGGCACCCGAGGCTTATAAGGATATTGATCGCGTGGTGGACGTGGTCGACAGGGCAGGCCTTTGCCGAAGGGTGGCGAAGATGAGGCCGCTTTGCGTGGTCAAGGGTTAGGACCTTCACAGGGGGAGTCGCGGATTTGGCGAGGACAGCCAGGAAAAAGGTAAGGGGCAAGGGCAGCAGCGCCGGGAAGGGCAAGCCGGAGAAGCGCCGGAGGAAGGGCGGCGGGGAACCCGAGCCGCCGAGCATTCCTTCCGAGCTGGGCATAATCCCTCTCCGGGACACTGTGATATTCCCTTACATGATCGCGCCGCTGGTGATCGGGCGGACGCGGTCGCTGCGGCTTGTGGACGAGGCCTCCAACGCCGACCGCGCGGTGGGCCTTGCTACTCAGACCCGGCCGGACACCGAGAGCCCGACGCCGGGCGATCTGCACTCCATAGGGACCGCCGCGACCATCCTCAAGATGCTCAAGTTCCCCGACGGCAGCACGCGAATTCTGGTGCAGGGCGTCTCCCGCATCAGGATAAAGTCCTACGAGCAGGAAGAGCCCTATCTCAGGGCCAAGATCGAGCCGATCCCGGAGGTGCCGGACAGCACGGTGGAGACCCAGGCGCTCTTGAGAACGATCTCGGAGATCTTCGGCAAGATCGTCGCGCTGTCTCCCCATCTGCCCGACGAGCTGCAGGTCGCGGTTATGAACATCGACAATCCCAGCAGAGCCGCGGACCTCATAGCGTCGAACATAAACCTCTCCACCCAGGAGAAGCAGGAGATACTGGAGACCTTCGACACCAAGCAGCGGCTGGGCAAGCTTGTCAGCTTCCTCAACCGGGAGCTTCAGGTGCTGGAGCTGGGAAGCAAGATCCAGTCCCAGGTGAAGACCGAGCTGGACAAGACCCAGCGGGAGTACTACCTGCGCGAGCAACTCAAGGCCATAAAGCGTGAGCTGGGCGAGACCGACGAGCGCACCGTGGAGGTGGAGGAGCTCAAGCAGAAGATCGACGCGGCGAAGATGTCCCCGGAGGCCACCCAGGTGGCCGAAAAGGAGCTGGACCGGCTGTCCAAGATGCCGCCGCAGGCGGCCGAGTACACGGTCTCGCGGACCTACCTTGACTGGTTGATAACCCTGCCGTGGGCAGTGGCCACCGAGGACGTGGTGGACGTCCGCCAGGCAAAGCAAATCCTGGATGACGACCACTACGACCTGGAGAAGGTGAAGGAGCGTATCCTGGAGTTCCTGGCGGTGAGGAAACTCAAGGCGGAGACCAAGGGACCGATCCTCTGTTTCGTCGGCCCCCCGGGCGTGGGCAAGACCTCCCTGGGGCGCTCGATCGCGCGGGCCCTGGGCAGGAAGTTCACCAGGATATCTCTTGGGGGCATAAGGGACGAAGCCGAGATCCGCGGCCACAGGAGAACCTACGTAGGCGCTCTGCCCGGGCGCATCATCCAGGGCGTGAGAAAGGCCGGGTCCAACAATCCGCTGTTCATGCTCGACGAGATAGACAAGATCGGAGCGGACTTCAGGGGAGACCCGGCGGCGGCTCTGCTGGAGGTGCTGGATCCCGAGCAGAACCTGTTCTTCTCGGATCATTACCTTGAGGTGGCCTTCGATCTGTCGCGCGTGATGTTCATAACCACCGCCAACGTTCTTCACACCATACCGCCGGCGCTCCTGGACAGGATGGAAGTGATCGAGCTGCCGGGATACAC
>JBAQHK010000164.1:0-1747 GCA_049288275.1 bacterium
GGTCTCGTCCTCAGTCTCGGCGAGGTGGGTATGGATCAGGACGCCCCGCTCGCGAGCGAAGCGCGCGGTCTCCACCAGGATCTCCTCCGAGACCGAAATGGGCGAGCACGGCGCCAACGCAATCCGAACCATGGCGCCGGGCGCCGGATCGTGGTGAAGCGAGATCAAGCGGTCGCAGTCCTCGATGATTTCCTGCTCGGTCTGGACGACCACATCTGGCGGAAGCCCGCCCTGCGCCTCTCCCCGGGACATGCTGCCGCGGGTGGGATGAAACCGCATGCCCATCTTGGAGGCGGCCTCTATCTCGACATCTATGAAGCGCGAGCTCTTGCCGCGCGGGAAGACGTAGAGGTTGTCGGAGGACGTGGTGCAGCCTGTCTTCAAGAGCTCCCCGCAGGCCACAAGCGTGCTCCAATAGACGGCATCGTCATCGAGATGCTTCCATATCTGGTAGAGCCGCTTGAGCCAGGGAAAGAGCTCGGCGCCCTGGATATCGCGCACGCACCGCTGCAAGGTCTGATAGAAGTGATGGTGGGTGTTGACCAGACCCGGCACGACCACAAGGCCGCTGCAGTCGATCACATCGAGGGCGCCCGCCGCCAGGTCGGGGCGCTTCGCATCAGGCCCCCGCGGGTCGAGGTTCTTGCCGATGGCCTTGACCCGGCCGCCGTCGATGAGGACATCAACGCCGGCAAGCTCCTCCGACCCCGTCCAGAGAAGCAGGAGGTCCCGCAAGAGGCTCACCGGCCGGCCTCCCTCAGCGCCCGCCATACTTTCTCCGAGGTGAAGGGCAGGTGACGCAGCCGCACACCCACGGCATTGAAGATGGCGTTGGCGATGGCCGGCGCCACCACATCCAGGCAGATCTCCCCCACGCTCTTGGCGCCGAAAGGGCCCGAGGGCTCGGGGCTCTCGACGATTATCGCCTTGATGTCGGGCAGATCGAGCGAGGTCGGGATCTTGTATTCCATCAACGAGGCATTGAGCATCTTACCTCGCGGGGAAAAGAGCATCTCCTCCGAGAGAGCGTAGCCCACGCCCATCGAGACCGATCCTATGATCTGGGCTTCGGCGAGCGTGGGGTTTATGGCGCGCCCGAGGTCGACGGCGCAGGCGATGTCTTTCACACCCACGGCCCCGGTCTCAAGGTCCACCTCGACATCGGCGAAGCAGGCCGCGAAGGGCGGCGGGCTGTCCAAGGTGAGGAAGGACGCGGTTTCGGTGATCTGCTGCTTGTCCTCGCCGTAGAAGGACTTGAGGGCGGCCTCCTTGACGTGGATCCGCTTGCCGGCGGCCGACGTGAAGACACCGGATTCGAACTTGAGGGTGGCGGCATCCTCCCCCATGAGGCCGGCCGCGACCGCCTTCAGGCGCTCCCGCACCTGCTCGGCCGCCTTCACCACCGCGGTCCCCGAGACGTAGGTCGTGCTCGAGGCGTAGGCGCCCACGTCGAAGGGCGTGTAGTCGGTATCCGAGGAGTAGACGATCATGTCCTCGAGGCCCACCCCCAGGACCTCGGCAGCCATCTGGGCCAGGATGGTGTCGCTGCCCGTACCGAGATCGGTGGCCCCAATGAGCAGGTTGAAAGAGCCGTCCTCGTTGACTTTGATCGTGGCCCCGGCGAGGTCGTCCCCCGCGATGCCGCTGCCGTGCATGCACACCGCAAAGCCCCGGCCGATCCGCTTCGTGCTCGCCTGGTCCGCAGTGGCGGCGCCATGCGCGGCCGGCGCCCCGCGCGCTCCCGGCC
>JBAQHK010000165.1:0-2805 GCA_049288275.1 bacterium
GCCCTGCCCAAAGGCGAAGCCCCCGACGCCCGATCCCGTGTGGCCCGCTGGGTCGGCGAGATCGCAAGCCAGGTATCCGCCTGGAGGGCGCTCGCCGATCGCTATCTCACCTGGATCGAAATCCTCGCGGAGAAGACCGAAGCCGAGATGGCCCAACTGGGCGCGGAGGCCGTCGGCGCCTGCCGCCACGATCTCGCGAGCGCCCCGTCGCTCGCCGATCTTGCCGCCGGGCGGGTCGCCTCTGTCAAGGCGCTCCGGGCAATCCGCAAGGCCGCTCCCCAGGCCACGGGCCTTATGTTCGAATGGCTGGACCGCGTGAGCGCGGCCTTCGCGGAGTCCAAGTGGCTTGCGGGGGAGATGCAGGCGGCCGCCGAGGGGCTCGCCAAGGACGGGCGCGAGCTCTCAGAGGCCATGAACATGCGCTTCCTCTATGACACTCCGCGCCGGCTATTCTCGGTCGGCTACAACGTTTCCGAAGGCCGCAGAGACAGCGCTTACTACGATCTCTTTGCGAGCGAGGCGCGGCTCGGCAGTTTCGTCGCCATCGCCCGGGGCGACGTGCCGGTCGACCATTGGTTCTCCATGAGTCGCCCCTACGGCGCGATCGGCCGCCGTCGAGTGCTCATGAGCTGGACCGGCACCATGTTCGAATACCTGATGCCGCTGGTGTTCCAGCGCTCCTACGACAACTCGCTTATGGATAAGGCGGCGAGAGAGGCTGTGGCAATCCAGATAGCCTACGGCCGCAAACGTCACGTGCCCTGGGGAATCTCGGAGTCGGCATATGGCGATCTGGACGTAACCAAGACCTATCAATACAAGGCCTTCGGCGTGCCGGAACTGGGCCTGAAGCGCGGCCTCGAGGAGGAGGTCGTCGTGGCGCCCTATGCCAGCATGTTGGCGGTCGGCCTGGCCCCGCGGGAGACGGTGCGGAATCTCAGGCGGCTTGCCGGCATGGGGCTCTTGGACGATTACGGCTACTACGAAGCCATGGACTTCAGCCGCCAGCCGGGTCACGAGGGCGACCTCGGCGTGATCGTCCGGGCCTACATGGCCCACCATCAGGGCATGAGTTTCCTCGCGCTTGCCAACCTGGTTCACGACAACTCCATCCAGCGCCGCTTCCATGCCGACCCTCGCGTACGCGCAGTGGAGCCCTTGCTCCACGAACGCGTGCCGGTGCTTCCTCCGCTACACCACATCTCGACCCGGGAGAGAGTGCCCTCGGTCAAGAGCGTCGGCGAAGTCGCCCCCTCGGTGAGCAAGTTCGACACACCTCATACCAGTGCGCCCAAGACCCAGTTGCTCTCCAATGGCCGCTACTCCCTGATGGTGACGAACGCGGGCGGCGGTTACAGCCGGTGGGGGGGACACGAGATCACGCGTTGGAGATCGGATCGGACCGAGGACCGCTGGGGAACCTTTTGCTACATCCGCGAGGCCGACTCGGACCGGGTCTGGTCCAACACCCATCATCCGGCGGGCGGCAAGGCGGACACCTACTCGGCCAGTTTCGCCCTGGACCGCGCCGTCTTCCGGCGGGTCGACGGCGGGATCCATACCGATACCGAGGTGGTGGTCTCCCCGGAGGATGACGTTGAAATCCGGCGGATCACGCTCGTCAACCGTTCCATACGGACCCGCCGGTTGGAACTGACGAGCTATGTCGAGCTCTCCATGGCGGCGCACGGCGCAGATCTCCAGCACCCGGCCTTCAACAAGATCTTCGTCTCGACCGAAGCCGTGAGCGGCGAGCGCGCGCTGCTCGCGCACCGGAGACCCAGGAGCGACGCCGATCCTCCGATCTATGTCGCGCACCGCCTGACACTCGAGGGAGCCCTCGAGGGGGCCGAGGCCGAGCCGCTCGAGTTCGAAACCGACCGCCGGCGCTTCATCGGGCGGGGGCGGACGCTTGCCAGGCCCATGGGGGTCTTCCGCAAGCCGACCAATACCCAGGGATTCGTCCTCGATCCGATCCTGAGCCTGCGCCACAACGTGACCTTGCGTCCGGCCCAGCGCGTCCAGATCAGCCTGGTCATTGCCGCGGCCGGGACACGGGAGGAGGTTCTGAGGCTCACGAGCAAGTACGGCGATGCCCACGCGGTCCATCGGGCGATGGATTTCGCCTGGGCCTCGGCCCAGCTCGAGCTCAGGCTGCTTCGCATCCAGCCTGATGAGGCTCGCCGCTTTCAGCACCTGGCAAGCTACCTGCTCTATCCCAATCCTCTCATGCGCCCTTCGGCGGAATCCATCGATGAGAACCGCAAGGGCCAAGCCGGGTTGTGGCCCTACGGCATATCGGGTGACTTGCCGATCGCACTTGTCACCATCGGCGAGGCGCGCGATATCGCCCTGGTGCGTCAGATGCTCGAAGCGCACACCTACTGGCGCAAACACGGCCTGGCGGCAGACCTTGTGATTCTCAACGAGGAGCCCGGCGGCTATGAACTGCCGCTGCGTGAGCGACTCGAAGGCCTCGTCCGGACCCATTCGGTGCATACGGGAATCGACAAGCCCGGCGGAGTCTATCTTAGGAGCGCCGATCTGATCCCGGAGGAGGATCAGGCGCTGCTCAAGGCCGCAGCGAGTCTGGCGTTGGTGGCGGCCCGGGGTACCTTTCCCCAGCAGTTGGGCGTGCCTCCCGAGCCGCCCGAGCTGCCGGAGCCCTTGGGCCGGAAACGCGCCCGGCGAGAGCCCTCACCGGTGCTGCCCTTCCTGGAGTTGCCCTACTTCAACAGCCTGGGCGGTTTCACTCCGGACGGGCGTGAATACGCCATCTATCTTGGACCTGACACCAACACGCCT
>JBAQHK010000166.1:0-1808 GCA_049288275.1 bacterium
GGGCAATCATCGCGCGGGAGTACGGAATACCTTGCGTGACCGGGGTGCCCGGGGCAGCCCAGTTGATCAAGCCGGGCGATAGAGTCACTGTTGACGGATATCTCGGTATTGTGATAATCGACACATACCGGGAACGACAAGGATAGCCGAACACCACGTTGGTGTCGGCACCGGTGAAAGGAGATTGCCATGTCCAAGAGTATGCTGAAGATGCTCTCACATCTGTGCCTCATCCTGGGCCTGATGTCCATTGGGGGATCTATCCTTATGTGGGCCGTCATCAGGGGAGATGGTACGCCCGAAGCTCTAGCTCATGCAGAGCGATGGGGCCTCTTCATCGGCCTCTGGGTACCGTCCTTCTTCGCTCTGTCCATCAGACTGGACCGGTATGCCGACAGCGCAGACTGAGGGCCTGCGTTCTTAACAGAATGGCGACCGGGTGACCTTCCAGAACAGCACGCTAACCGTGCAAGCGTTTGTCGGTCAGGGACTTCGCAGATTAGTTAATCAGCGAGGTCGGTGCCCGGTAGCCCTTCGCGCTTCGGTCCGTCAGCAGACCTACATTGTCCCACAGCACCGCGCCCCGGGACACCTGCCCGAGGAGCCAGTCCCATTCCAGTGTCTCAGTGCGTGTACCACCCGGCATGGTCGTTGATTTCGCTCGCTTGGGTGTTCCGCCCCATGCTCTTGCGCAGTCCCTTTGAATCGTCGGGGTCACCACCTCTCAACGAAGATGACCATTGACTCTCTAAGAGATAGGTCCTACAGTGACCGCCGTAACCACAGGCTGGACAGTCACGCCAGCGGCGCTCGCATATGGTCTGCTGGTCCGTTTTGCTGCATAAAGGAGGCACGCCATGGGGCATCGTGCGTCGGTGTTATCTCTATCGTTGGTCTCAATTTGGTTGGTGCTCTTGCCCGGTTGCGGTGGGGACTCCGAAGGTCCTGCGGGACCGACCGATCCGGTGTGCAGTCTTGATGTTCAGTCGTTGTCCTTCGGCGCGGTCAACGTTGGCGAGATTCTGGACCTGAACTTCAAGTTGAAGAATACGGGGGGCGGCACGCTCGCGGGCACGGTGTCGGAGGCCTGCGCCGACTTCTCGATTGTGGGCAATGCCAGTTACAGCCTCGGGGCCGGTGATTCGGCAACCTTCACGGTGCGTTTCTCTCCGGCCTCGGCGGGCAACCAAGCCTGCACCATCGAGACTGGCGCATCGCAGTGTGCTGACTTGCCATGCAGCGGCACGGGCGTGGGCGGTGACTACTATGTTGATGCCTCATCAGGTAGCGACACGAATCCAGGGACTTTCCAGGCGCCGTTTAGGACCATTACCTTTGCGGTCGCTGCCGCGGGCCCTGATAAGGTCATCTGTATCAGGCCGGGAACCTATGACGCGGCGCTCGGGGAGGTGTTTCCAATCAGGCTCCAGCAGGGACAGTCGCTGGTGGGTGACACCTTGAACAAGGGCGCAGGCACAACTCCCACCACTATTTACGGGTCAGGCGACGCTGACCCGGCCCCGACCAACCCCGACTACCTGGCCGTGCTTGTGGGGGCAGACGAGTCCTCGATCATGGGCTTGAGCATCGGGGCTCCGTATGCTTTTGCCACATACGGGGTTTATGTCGTTGAGGCCACGATTAGCGTTTTGGACAACACTTTCATCTCGGTGCCGACCGAATCGTATGCAGGTGTGCTCGCCATAAGAAATGGCGCTTCATCCATCATGCGCAACGAGTTCCTGACAGTCTCCTACGGCGTATACAGCATCAATTCCGCTGGAGGCATGGTCGTGGAGGACAATCTC
>JBAQHK010000167.1:0-4107 GCA_049288275.1 bacterium
CCGAAGGTCCTGCCCTCGAGCCTGATGTAGGCCCACTTGCGGTCGCTCAACCAGGCGACATAGTCGCTCGGCCCTATGTGGACGTTGTCGGCGCCGAGGTCGTAGTCCAGCTGGGAGGTAACGGCGCGGGTCTTGGAGATCTTCTTGGATTCCAGGCGCGCCCGCTCGAGCATGTTGTAGAAGTCGGTGTTGCCGCCGACATTAAGTTGGCTGGTGCGCTCGAGCTTCACGCCGCGCTCCCTGAAGAGTCTCGCGAGCACCCTGTGAATGATGGTCGCTCCGACCTGGCTCTTGATGTCATCTCCAATGACGGGCAGCCCGCGCTTGGCGAACCGGCCTTGCCAGTACTCCTCCCTGGCTATGAAGACCGGGATGCCGTTGACGAAGCCGCAACCTGCCTCGAGGATCTGCTCGACGTACCACTTGGTGGCCTCTTCGCTCCCCACCGGCAGGAAGTTCACCACCACGTCGGTGCCGGTGTCTTTGAGGAGCTTCACTATGTCCGCGGTCTTGCCCGGCGCCTTCTTGATCACCTTGGAGAGGTAATAGCCCAGGCCGTCGTGGGTCATGCCGCGGGCCACCTTGATGCCCGTCTTGGGAACCGAGCAGAACTTGAAGGTGTTGTTGGGCTTGGTGTAGATAGCCTCGGAGAGGTCCTTGCCCACCTTGTTGATGTCGATGTCGATGGCGGCGCTGAACTCGATATCGCTTATGTGATATCCGCCGAGCGTGACGTGCATCAGCCCTGGTATGAACTGCCCCTGCTTGGCATTGCGGTAATAATGAACGCCTTGCACCAGGGACGACGCGCAATTGCCGACACCGATGATTGCGGCTCTTACCTTAGGCATCTTCCGAACCTCCAGTTCTCCTCAGTTCCTCATTCCTCATCAATTGGCGGAACCTGCTTAACAGGGCCTGATTTCGTGGATCGCATGGCCCGCCCGACCCTCACCAACCTCTCCACGGCCGTCAGGTTTGCCAGGACGGCCACCACCCAAACGGCCCACTCCAGCACCCTCACCCCGATGAGGCCCCCCAGGATCACTATGACCATGCGTTCCGGCCGCTGGAGCATCCCTCCCTGACAGGCGGCCCCCAGCCCTTCCGCGCGCGCCTTGGTGTAACTGACCATCATGGAGCCGGCGAGCGCCAGAAGCACCCCATAGAAGCCCGGCCCGCCCCGGAACAGGACGGCGAGCCCTATGAAGATAGCAATCTCGCTATATCTGTCAAGGGTTGAATCCAGGAAGGCCCCGAACCTGCTCTCCTTCTTGCCCAGTCGGGCCACAAGCCCGTCGGCCAGGTCAAACAGGCCCGAGATACCCATAAGGATGGCTCCCAGCCTCACCGAGCCCCGGGCAAAGGCCACCCCACCGGCTATCGCGGGGATGACGCCCAGGATCGTGATGGCGCTGGGGCTCACCCGGCTGCGGCTCAAGAACAGCGCCGCCGGCTCGAGTAGGCGCCGGAATCCAGTCCTTATGGCAAGCGGTATAAGCAATTCCCATCCTTTGGAAATCGCCAGATGGTATCAGCGGGCCTCCGCCCTGTCAAGGCGGAAAGCGCCAGGCCCAGGTGCGGGACGTCGGCGCCGCCGTCGGGCCGAAGCCCTCCGCTCAGAGTACCGGAAACTGGGGACATCATACTCATTTCCGCGAAACTAGTATGATGTCCCCTAGTTTCCAAGCCCTGGTTTCGCAGGCGAGCACGGTGGGGGCGGTCGGCGACAGGACCCGCCCCGACCGAATCCGAGCGTGAGCCCACAAGGGCGGACAACTGCAGGGTTCCTGCACCTTTCCCTCAGGACTTGCCGGAGCGGCCTGACTAAGCTGGACCGTGCGAGCGGAGAAGTACCGGGCGCTTCGCTCGCCGGCGGTTCGGGCCCGGGGCGCAGGAGGCGGAAGGCAGGATGCGGAAGGAGGCTAAACGTATGACGCGTCCGCTGGTTATCGCATTGATGGGCCTGGCGTTGCCGGGCCTGGTCTTGGCCGATGTCGGCCAGACCGACTGGTCGAGTGGAGGCGGTGTGCCCGGGCCCGTGGCGGCCTGGGATAGGAACTTCAGCGCTTCCCAAGGGATATCGTGGCTGGCAGTACCCGGCCAGATCGCCCTGTCTTCGTCGGCAGCCACGCCCACGGAATACCTGCTGTCGGATGCCTACGTCGGGACCGCCGGCGTGGACGTGGGCGACATTGACAACGACGGCGACATCGACATCGTCGGGACCGCCGAGGTGTCTGGCACCGTGCGGCTATGGCGAAATGACGGCGGCGATCCCCTCACCTGGACCGAGCAGGTGATCGCCGATCCGCCGGGGGCGTCCGGAGTGGACCTGGCCGACCTGGACGGCGACGGACGGCTGGACGTGGTGTTCTCCCTGATCGCACCCCGCAACAAGATAGTGTGGCGTCAGAACCTGGGCGGGGACCCTATCCAGTGGGATGCCCTGACCATAGTGTCCTTCTGGCCCCATACCTATGAGATGGAGACTGGCGACATCAACGGCGACGGGCACATCGACGTCGTAGCCGCAAAGTACGAACCGGGGGAGATCGCCTGGTGGGAGAACAGCGGCACGGTCCCCATAGTCTGGACCCAACACATGGTTGACCTAGACGAGGGCGGCGCACAGTCGGTAAGGTGTGCCGATTTCGACCGGGACGGCGACACCGACCTTGCCGCAGCGGCCGCTACCGTGAACAGGTTCACAGTCTATTGGAACGACGGCGCCAATCCCCCGGGGTGGACCGCCCAGGTGCTGGACTCCACGGCAACAACGGCCCTCTCGGTGTGGCCCGGTGACATCGACGGCGACGGCGATCAAGACGTCGCGGGCATCTGGTGGGAAAACCACATCGCCTGGTGGCGTAACGACGGCGGCAGCCCGGTCATCTGGACCAAGCAAGTGGTTTGCGAGACCGCGTACGGCGGCCACGGGGTGTGCGTCGCCGACATGAACGGCGACGGACGCCTGGACATCCTTGGCGCCTGCATTGAAGCCGGCAAGATGGCCTGGTACGAGAACGGCGGTGGCAGCCCCATAACCTGGACCGAACGCATTCTGAGCAGCACCTACGACGGTGGCTGCACCGTGCGCGCGGCAGACCTGGACCTGGATGGCGACCTGGAGGCAGTAGGCGCATCCTTCGGCGGCGACCTGTATTCCTGGTGGAAGGCGACCGAGTTCGACTCGGCCGGGGAGCTCACCAGCTCGGTGCTGGACGCGGGCGAAGGGGAGGCCCTTGCGAGACTGGAGTGGACATCAATCCAGCCGGCTGGCACCGACTTGCGCTTCCAGGTCAGGGGCTCAGACGACCCGGGCGATCTGGGGGCCTGGTCGGGCGACATCACGGCCCCGGGGTGCTTGCCCGGGCCGCTGGCGCGCTACGTTCAGTACAGGGCCATCCTGGAGACCACCGACTCGGCCAAGTCGCCTGTGCTGAAGGATCTTGCGCTGTTCTCTTGTCCCGCCGGCGCCGAACCAACCGACCGACTTCCTCTTCTTTCCCACCTAACCGCACGGCCAAACCCCAGCCGTCAGAAGGTGACGATACTCTTCACTCTAGGGGCAGGCGGGACAATCCGTCTCGGCGTCTTCGATGTGACGGGGCGCAGCATCCGCGACCTCGCCCACGAGTGGATGCCGGCTGGAGACCACCAGGTTGTCTGGGACGGGCTCGATGGACAAGGGGCATTGCCGGCCCCGGGCATGTATTGGCTCAGGCTCGATGCGCCTGGCCTCAAGGAGACTAGGGTGCTTGTGCTCGTCCGGTAGAGCGCGAAGCGATCCGCATACGGAAAGAGGGGACGGTGATGCCGTCCCCTCCTCATTTCCACTGCCGTCGCGATCTTGAACCGCCGCTCGGCCCAAGCTCTATCGAAAGCCTTCCACCAGCACCAAGTCCGAGCCCAGGTCCTCCAGGCGATCGGCGACGACGCAGGATCCGTCTGGAGAGACATCCAGGTTGCCGCTCGCGAACTCCGCGCTGGCGGCAAGAACGCGAATCTCTCCCGTCGTACGGTCCTTGTAGCAGAGGTTGATGACGTTGGCGGCTCCGCTCCGGGTGTCCATGCTGAAGAAGTAAAGTCCTTGCTCCACCTCCC
>JBAQHK010000168.1:0-1868 GCA_049288275.1 bacterium
GAGGTGGATGCTCGCTCCGACATCTTCTCCTTTGGGATAGTCCTCTACGAGATGCTCACCGGGCATCGCCCATTCCGGGGTGATCAGGAAGGCGCAATGATCAACTCCATCTTGAACGACGAGCCCGAGCCCGTCCAGAGGTACTGCGCCGACGTATCTTCGGAGCTGATCCATATCCTCGGCAGGGCCCTGGAAAAGGACCCCGAGGACAGATACCCGAATGTGCACGAGATGATTGTAGACCTGAGGCGCGCCAAGAAGGAGACCTCACGGGTCTCGCGGCGGTCTCTCGCGACGGCGACCATGGAGCAGCCTCTACCTCGTGCGCCGGAGAGGCCGGCGACGCCTGCGGACGCGGGCGCTCCCGCTGCCCGGGTGGGCCGGGCAGGAGTGGACCCGGCGAACTCGCGGCCTCGCCTATCCGGGAAGCGATTGATCCTATATGTCGCCCCCGCAGCCATTGTGATCGGGGTCGCGCTGGCGATATACATGGTGCATCCTTCTGGACCGCCGACTTCCGTCGCGCAGCGTGTGGCCATCGTGCCTTTCGAGAACCAGACCGGAGATCCCACGCTCGATCCTCTGGGAAGGATGATCGCCGATTGGACCACGCAGAGCTTGCTGCAGTCAGGCCTGGCCGAAGTTGTCCCGCCCGAGAGGCTTTCCAAGACAGAGGGCAGCCAGAGTGCGCTCTCAATTGCCAGGAATATGGGCGCCAGTACGATTGTCACCGGCACCTACTACAAGACCGGCGAGACCATCCAGTTTCAGGCGAGGATCTTGGGTCCCGCGGAGGAAGTTCTGCAGGCGATTGAGCCGGTCTCATCGCAGGCTGCGAACATAATGGATGGAGTCGAGGCCGTGCGCCAGGCGGTCTTGGGGGCTCTTGCCCCACTCTTGGAGGAGAGGTTGCGCGAATTCTGGTATCAGGGAGCAAAGCCCCCCATCTACGAGGCATATCAGCAGTACAACAGGGGCATAGAGCTCTTCAAAATACGCCGGGACTACAGCGGCGCACTTGAGTACTTCAAGCGCGCGTATGCGGCGGACACATCCTTCGCGATGGCATTGATCTACCAGAGTTTGGCTTACCAGAACCTTGCTCAGTGTGCACAGGCAGACTCTGTCGTACGAATCCTTGACGAGCGCCGAACTCGCCTCGCTCCTCTTGAGCAATTGGCACTGGATGAGGCCCACAGCTCGCTCTCCGGGGATCTCCTGAGGGCTTTAGTTGCTGCGCGAAGATTGGCGAAGATGACCCCGGGATCTATGTGGGTATACGAGTGGGGATATCTGGCATTGAGGACAAATCGGCCCCGGGAATGCCTGGAGGCTCTCCGGACGCTTGACCCTGAACGAATGTGGCTCCCATATTGGTATGATCTTACTGCGGCGTACCATCTTCTGGGAGAGCACCAGAAAGAGCTCGCGGCTGCGAAGCAAGCCAGGGAGCTTTTTCCGACCGAACTGGGCGGCTTGAGCGTGGAGGTCTGGGCTCTTGTCGCCCTGGGGAGAATAGAGGATGCTCGGAGGCTTGTTGAAGAAGGCATGACATTCCCCATGCAGCCGCAGATCTACTCGACCGGCGCATTCATGCGCCAAGCTGCCCAGGAATTGCGGGCGCACGGCCACGAGGAAGCCGCCATGGCGATTCTCGACCAAGCGATTCAGTGGTACAGGAGCAGGCCCGCCGAAGAGATGACCTTCAGCCGTCGGACAGGCTACATGAGCACGCTATACCATGCCCGCCGATGGGACGAGGCCAGGAGCGTTGTGGAGGAGCTTGCCAGAGAGGCTCCAAAGGAATCCCGCGAGGCGTTTGCCTGCCGCACCTACCTTGGTCTCATAGCAGCCCGCCAGGGTAATCG
>JBAQHK010000169.1:0-7541 GCA_049288275.1 bacterium
AGGAGGTAGGATCGATGGGCAAGGCGAAGTTTGAGAGGACGAAGCCGCATTTGAACGTTGGTACGATCGGACACATCGATCACGGGAAGACCACGCTGACCAGCGCGATCACGCTGTGTTTGAACAAGCAGGGGATGGCGGACGTGCGGACGTTTGATTCCATCGACAACGCTCCGGAGGAGAAGGAGCGGGGGATCACGATAGCGATAGCGCACGTGGAGTACCAGACTAAGAAGCGTCACTATGCGCACATAGACTGTCCCGGTCACGCGGACTACATCAAGAACATGATCACCGGGGCGGCACAGATGGACGGGGCGATACTGGTGGTGGCTGCGAACGACGGGCCGATGCCGCAGACGCGGGAGCACATTCTTTTGGCGAAGCAGGTGGGTGTTCCCGCGATGGTGGTGTACATCAACAAGGTGGACATGCTGGACGATCCGGAGCTTCTGGATCTGATAGACGTGGAGGTTCGGGAGCTTTTGACGAAGTACGGGTACCCGGGAGACGACGTTCCCGTGATCCGCGGCAGCGCGCTTCAGGCGATGGAGTGCGGGTGCGGGAAGACGGACTGCGCGAAGTGCAAGAGCGTGTGGGAGTTGATGGACGCGATAGACGCGTACATACCGGAGCCCGTGAGGGAGTTGGACAAGCCGTTTTTGATGTCGATAGAGGATGTTTTCTCTATTACGGGGCGCGGTACGGTGGGCACTGGGCGTGTGGAGCGCGGGAAGGTGAAGGTGGGGGAGACGGTGGACATCGTGGGGATTCGGGACACGCGCAGCACGGTGGTGACCGGGGTGGAGATGTTTCGGAAGTTGCTGGACCAGGGGCAGGCTGGGGACAACATAGGGATTCTGCTTCGAGGGGTAGAGAAGGACGACCTGGAGCGGGGGATGGTGATAGCGGCCCCGAAGAGCGTGACGCCTCACACGAAGTTCAAGGCCGAGGTGTACGTGCTGACGAAGGAAGAGGGTGGGCGGCACAAGCCGTTCTTCACGGGGTACCGGCCGCAGTTCTACTTCCGGACGACTGATGTGACGGGTTCGATCAAGTTGCCGGAGGGGCGGGAGATGGTGATGCCGGGGGACAACGTGACGATGGACATTGAGTTGATCACGCCGATAGCGATGGAGACGGGTCTGACGTTTGCGGTCAGAGAGGGCGGCAAGACGGTGGGCCAGGGCGTCGTGGGCGAGATCTTCGCATAGACTAATCGAGACCAAAGGGAGGTAGTTAAGTGCCTGGACAGAAGATCAGGATAAGACTCAAGGGCTTTGACCACGCTACGGTTGATCGCTCTGCCCGGGAGATTGTCCGAACTGCCAAGCAGACCGGAGCGAAGGTTGCGGGCCCGGTGCCCCTGCCGACCAAGCGATCCGTGTACACGGTCCTCAGGTCGCCGCACGTGGACAAGAAGTCGCGGGAGCAGTTTGAGATTCGGACGCACAAGAGATTGATTGACATCTGGGAGTCAACGCCGCAGACGGTGGAGGCTCTGATGAAGCTCGATCTCCCGGCGGGTGTCGACATCGAGATCAAGGTGTAGCGGGCGTCTTCCCGGGGAAGGTGAGACACGATGAAAGGGATTATCGGACGAAAAGTCGGAATGACCAGGATCTTCGATGAAAAGGGAGAGGTGGTCCCTGTCACGGTGATCGAAGCGGGGCCGTGCCCGGTGGTCGAGGTCAAGACCAAGAAGACACACGGATACAACGCGATCCAGATAGGATTCGGCAGGCGCAAGAAGTCGCGGACCACCAAGGCCCTCGCGGGGCACTACGGCAAGGCCGGGGTGGAACCGGCGCACCTCTTGCGCGAGGTCAGGGTCGAGGACGTGGGCGACTTCAAGATCGGCATGGAGCTCAAGGCGGACCTCTTCAAGGTCGGCGAGCAAGTGCGCGTGACCGGGGTCACCAAGGGCAAGGGTTTCCAGGGAGTGATGAAGCGCTGGGGCTTTCACGGCGGCCCCGACGGCCACGGCGGCTGCTCCCACAGGCGGCCGGGCTCGATCGGCCAGTGCGCGACGCCGGGCAGGGTGTGGAAGAACACCCGCATGGGGGGCCACACCGGCCACGACCGCAAGACCATAAGGAACCTGGAAGTGGTCAAGGTTGATCCGGAGAACAACCTAATCGCCGTCAAGGGCGCGGTCCCGGGCCATGCGAGAAGTTACGTGATGGTGCGCGGGCAGTAAGAGAAGAGGGTACGATGGAGTTCGAGGTACTGAACGCAAGCGGCCAGACGTCAGGCAAGATCGATCTGCCTGACAGCGTCTTCAATGTGAAGGCGAAGAAGCACCTGATGTATGAATCGGTGAAGTCCTACCTGGCGAATCAGAGGCTGGGGACCGCCAAGACCAAGACCAGAACCGAGGTCAAGGCCAGCGGCAGGAAGCCCTGGAAGCAGAAGGGGTTGGGGCGAGCTAGGGCCGGCACGGCTGGCTCGCCGGTCTGGGTCGGTGGCGGCGTTGCCCACGGACCGAGGCCCCGCGATTTCTATTACTCGCTCCCCAAGAAGGCCCGCAGGAGCGCCACCCGGTCCGCGCTGTCGGAGAAGGCGCGCGAGGGAGGCGTGAAGATTGTGGAAAGCCTGGCGGTGGCCGAGCCCAAGACCAAGCGGGCGGTGGAACTGATGAAGTCGGTGGGCGTGGTGGACACCAAGTGCCTGTTTGTGCTGGGCGCCAAGGACGACGTCCTTGCCAGGGCGACGCGCAACATCCCGGGCGTGAGGACCACGCTCGCCAAGGACCTCAACGCCTACGACGTGGTCAGTTGCGACACGCTGGTGATTGACAAAGATGCTGTGGGAGCGCTTGTGGAGGTGCTGAAAAGTTGAAGGAAGCCAAAGCTATAGTGCTCAAGCCTCTGATAACCGAGAAGGGCTCCAAGCTCAGGGAGAAGAGCAACACCTATCTCTTCCGAGTCGCGACCGGCGCCAACAGGCTTGAGATAAAGCGGGCGGTCGAGGAGATCTTCAACGTCAAGGTGAAGAGCGTACGGACCATGGTCGCTCACGGCAAGGTGAAGCGACTTGGCGCATACAGCGGCAGGCGGCCGGACTGGAAGAAGGCGCTTGTTACGCTTGGTGAAGGCCAGACCATCGATCTATTCGAGCAGGTGTAATCATGGGAATCAGAAAGTACAAGCCGGTAACTGCGACTCTGAGGTACAAGACGGGCTATACCTTTGAGGAGATCACCAAGAGCAAGCCCGAGCCCAGCCTGGTCGAGCACATAACCCGCCGGGCCGGCAAGAACAATCAGGGCCGGGTGACCATTCGCTATCGCGGCGGCGGGCACAAGAAGCTCTACAGAAGGATCGACTTCCGGCGGGAGAAGTTCGGGATCCCGGCCAAGGTGGCCTCGATCGAGTACGATCCCAACAGGTCGGCCCGGATAGCGCTCTTGAATTACGCCGACGGCGAGAAGCGCTACATCGTCTGGCCGGTGGGGCTCTCGGTCGGCCACACCGTGCAGTCGGGCCCCGGTTCGGAGATACGGCCGGGCAACGCGATGCCCTTGAAGGAGATACCGCTGGGGACCGAGGTCCACAACGTCGAGATGGTGCCGGGCAGGGGCGGGCAGCTCGCGCGCAGCGCGGGTTCGTTCGTTCAGTTGGTGGCCAAGGAGGGCAACTACGCCCACCTGAGGCTGCCCTCGGGCGAGGTGAGACTTGTGCGGTTGGGGTGCCTCGCGACCATAGGGCAGGTAGGCCTGGTGGAGCACGAGAGCATCGTGATAGGCAAGGCCGGCAGATACAGATGGATGGGCTGGCGGCCTCGGGTTCGCGGCGTTGCCAAGAACCCCATCGATCACCCCATGGGCGGCGGCGAGGGCAAGAGCTCGGGCGGCAGGCATCCGTGTTCGCCGTGGGGCTGGAAGACCAAGGGATACAAGACCAGGAAGCGTAAGGTTTCCGACAGGTTCATAGTAAGGCGAAGGAAATAGGGGGGACACTGGACGATGCCTCGTTCTCTTAAGAAGGGTCCGCACGTGGAGCAGAAGCTCATGGACAGGATAAACGAGCTCAACAGGACACGCGATAAGAAGGTGATAAGGACCTGGTCGCGGGCCTCCACGATATCGCCGGAGTTCGTGTCTCATACTCTCGCGGTGCACAACGGCAACAAGTTCATCCCGATCTTCATCACGGAGAACATGGTCGGACACAAGCTTGGAGAGTTCGCTCCGACCAGGACTTTCAGGGGGCACAGCGGCAGGGTCTCGGCCGAGAAGGCAACAAAGGTAAAGTGAGGGGTTTTCGATGGAAGCAAGGGCTAAGGCCAATTTCGTACTGATATCGCCCAGGAAAGCAAGGCTGTCGGCTCGCCTTATAAAGGACAAGCCGGTCAACGAGGCTCTTGCGATCTTGAAGTACACGCCGAAGAAGGGCGCCCAGATGCTGTACAAGGTCCTGAACTCGGCCGTAGCCAACGCGGTGGACGTCGAGGGCAGCGGCAAGCTGGACCCCGACACCCTCTTCGTCAAGAGCGCGACCATTGATCCGGGGCCGATGATGCCCAGGTGGAGGCCGCGGGCGTTCGGAAGGGCTTCGAGAATCAGGAAGAGACTGAGTCACATAAGGGTGGTCGTCACCACCGAGACCCCGCGCTCGATCGCGGGCACGCGCAAGGTCAGAAAGGCCAAAGAGGCCCACGCGCCGAAGAAGAAGGGCAAGAAGTAAGGAGGATGCGCTTTGGGGCAGAAGACTAATCCCGTCGGTCTGAGACTTGGAATCGTGAAGACCTGGGACTCGCGGTGGTTCGCCAGGAAGGGCTACGCCGCTCTTCTCCAGGAGGACATCTTTATCAGGAAGTACATCACAAGCAGGTTGCAGCGGGCGGGGATATCCAAGGTCGTGATAGACAGGGCCCCGAAGAAGATAACGGTGACCATTCATACCGCGCGTCCCGGCATCGTGATCGGCCGCAAGGGAACCGAGGTCGATCAGCTGAGGGACGAGCTTCAGCACATAACCAAGAAGGAGATTCACGTCAACATCCAGGAAGTCGAGAAGCCGGAGGTGGACGCGCAGCTGGTGGCGGAGCACGTCGCCAGCCAGCTGGAGCAGCGTGTGTCGCACCGGCGCGCGATGAAGAAGGCCATAGCTTCCGCGATGCGGGCGGGAGCCAAGGGAATAAAGATCATGTGCAAGGGCAGGCTGGGCGGCTCGGAGATGTCCAGGGTCGAGCAGTACATGGAGGGCCGGGTGCCGCTCCACACTCTGCGCGCGGACGTGGACTACGCGAGGGCCACTGCCAAGACCACATACGGTACCAGCGGGGTGAAGGTGTGGGTGTTCCACGGGGAGATCTTCGGCAAGATGGAGGAGGCCCCGGCAAAGGAGCACAGGAGCGGGCGATCGGGGGGAATGAAGGACTAGAGGTGCTACGAGATGCTTAGCCCGAAGAGAGAGAAATTCAGAAAACAGCACCGCGGGAAGAGGCGGGGCATGGCCTGGAGGGGAAGCTCGGTGGAGTTCGGCGAGTTCGGCCTGATGGCGCTCGAAGCCGCCTGGATAACCGCGAAGCAGATCGAGGCCGCTCGAGTGGCCATGACCAGGCACGTCAAGCGCGGCGGCAAGATCTGGGTGAGGATCTTCCCGGACAAGCCGGTGACCCTGAAGCCCGCGGAGACCAGGATGGGCAAGGGCAAGGGGAATCCCGAGTACCACGTCGCGGTGGTGAAGCCGGGCCGGCTCTTGTTCGAGCTGGGCGGGGTGAATGAGGCGATGGCTCGGGAATCCATGCTGCTGGCTGCGAGGAAGCTGCCTATCAAGACAAGATTCGTGACCAGAGAGGTGATGTAAGCCGATGAAGCCGGAGAAATACAGAGAGCTCACGCGCGAAGAGCTTGAGCGCACTGCGCGGGACTTGAGGGAGGAGCTCTTCAACTTGAGGTTCCGGGTCTCGACGCAGAAGCTCGACAATCCCCTGAAGCTGAGATACCTCAAGCGGGATCTCGCGAGAGTGCTGACCATTCTCAGAGAGGACCAGCTTGGACGGGAGAAGCTGCCCGGGAGCGGGAGCGACACGTTGGGCGCTCAGGAAGAGGCTCATGCCAAGAAGGAAGTCCAAGAATGAAGGCTAGCGGACGAAAGACACGGTCGGGCGTTGTCACAAGCAACAAGATGCAGAAGACCATCGTGGTTGAAGTGGAGAGGCGCTTGAGGCACCCGGTTTACGGCAAGGTGGTCCGCAGGCGCAAGAGCTTCTACGTGCACGATGAGAAACAGCAGTGTCAAGAGGGCGATCTGGTGAAGATCGTCGAGACGCGGCCCCTGAGCAAGCTCAAGCGGTGGCGAGTGGCCGAGGTTGTGAAGAAAGCGGAATAGGACGGACCCGTTATGGTACAGCAACAGACAATCGTCGCGATTGCGGACAACTCAGGAGCTAGGACGGCCAAGTGCTTGAGAGTGCTGGGCGGATCCTATCGAAGGTACGGGCGGGTTGGCGACATCATCGTGGTCGCCATACGCGATGCGATGCCCGACAGCGAGATCAAGAAGGGCGAGATCGCCAAGGCCGTGGTTGTGAGGACCCGGAAGGAGTTCAGGAGGCCCGACGGGACCTACATCAGGTTTGATCAGAACGCGGCTGTGCTGATCAACGACGACAGGGAGCCGAGGGCGTCCAGAATATTCGGCCCCGTGGCGAGGGAGCTCAGGGACAAGCAGTTCATGAAGATAGTTTCCCTCGCTCCTGAAGTGGTTTGACGGAGGCGCGTGAGATGCGGATTGCAAAAGACGACACAGTCAAGGTGGTTGCGGGCGACGACAAGGGAAAGACCGGCAGGGTCCTCAAGGTCTACGTGGACAATGGCCGGGTCCTTGTGGAGGGCGTCAACTTCGTGAAGCGTCACACCAAGCAGCGCAGCCGTGTGCAGCCGGGTGGGATAGTCCAGAAGGAAGCGCCGATTCACATCTCGAACGTGGTGGTGGTCTGCCCCCGGTGCGGGGAGGAGACCAGGCCCAAGCGGTCGAGACTTGCCGAGGGACGCCCGGTGAGGATCTGCAGCGAGTGCAACGAGATCATAGGCAAGACCTAAAGGGGCGGACACAAGTGGCAGAGGAGAAGAAGGTAAAGAAAGAGAAGGCCAAGGCCGAGAGGGCCAAGGCGGAGAAGGCCGGGGCCGAGAAGGCGAAGCCGGACAAGGCGCAAGAGGCCGACGAGAGAATGGAGAAGGGCTACGTGCCCAGGATACTCCGTCGGTACCGGGACGAGACGGTTCCGGCCCTGAGGACCAGGTTCAACTACACCAACCCGCTCCAGGTCCCCAAGCTGAAGAAGATCGTGATCAACATGGGCTGCGGGGACGGCCTCAAGGACGCCAAGCTGCTGGATGCGGCGGTGGCGGACATGGCTGCAATCGCGGGGCAGCGGCCGGTCGTGACCAGGGCCTCGCGGTCGGTCGCGAGCTTCAAGCTCCGGAAGGGGATGCCGGTGGGGTGCCGCGTGACCCTGAGGGGCGCCCGTATGTGGGAGTTCTTCGACAGACTCGTGAACGTCTCGATCCCGAGGATCAGGGACTTCAGGGG
>JBAQHK010000170.1:0-5895 GCA_049288275.1 bacterium
GACCGTAGCCAATACCTATCCGGCAATCGCGATTGACGTAGAGACCGAGCGACCGACTCTCGGGGGGGTTACCGGGGGCCTGAGCGGGCGCGCGGTGAAGCCGATGTCGCTGCTCCTGGTCTGGAAAGTGGCTGGAGCGGTTGACGTTCCGGTGATCGGCTCGGGCGGGGTCGAGACCGCCGAGGATGTGGTCGAGTACCTCCTGGCCGGAGCGGCCGCCGTGGAGGTGGGCAGCGCGATGCTGAGGGACCTCGGCGCTCCCGCCGCAATGCTTGCGGGACTCGAGGACTTCATGGCGCGCAAGGGCTACCGGAGACTGACGGATTTCAGGGGTAAGGCTCGGAAGAATCAATCTACAATGCAATCGGAGGAAGCGTGATGGGTGCAGCGGCGACCAGAGTGGCAATCGCGCTCGATACCGGAGACCTCGGGGAGGCCGAGCGCATGATCGAGGCCACCGAGAGGCAGGCTGATCTCTACAAGGTCGGCTCGATACTCTTCACGGCGGCCGGCCCGGCGGCGATAGACTTGGTGACCTCGCGCGGCAAGCAGGTCTTCCTGGATCTCAAGTTCCACGACATCCCGAACACGGTCGCCGGCGCGGCGGCGGGCGCGGCCTCGCGCGGTGTCTTCATGCTGACCGTGCATTGCGCGGGCGGCCTGGAGATGATGCGCGCGGCGCTCAAAGGCGCGGAAACGGGCTCGGGCAGGATCGTGGGACGGTCGAGACCCAAGATCATCGGCGTCACGGTGCTCACCAGCCTGGCCGGCAGGGGCGACACCGCTGGGGCGGTTCTGGACTACGCGCGCGACGCGGTCGCGGCCGGCGTTGACGGAGTGGTCTGCTCGCCGCTCGAGGTCGGCCAGGTTAAACGCGGTTTCGGCAAGAAGCTCCTCACCGTGGTGCCCGGAATCAGGCTGGGCGGCCAGGCCAGCGACGATCAGGCTCGCGTGGGCAGCCCGGGTCAGGCGGCCCGGGACGGGGCCGACTTCATCGTCGTGGGCAGAAGCGTCACGGCCTCGGACGATCCGGCCGGCGCGCTGGCCAGGGTCTTGGGCGAAATCCAGGGGGCCTGAGGAACCTGGGGACGGAGGCGGCAATGATCCGAGAGAACAAGGCAGGTCAGGGGCTCGTGGCCGCGATGACCGAGAGCGGAGCGCTCTTGAACGGCCACTTCGTGCTCTCCTCGGGGCTTCACAGCGAGCACTACATCCAGTGCGCTCGGTTGCTCGAGGCGCCCGAGCGGGCAGAGGTGGTCGGACGCAATCTCGCGCGGCTGGTGGAGGAGACGGTGGGCAGCGGAGTGGTCAAGACGGTGGTCAATCCGGCCCTGGGGGGCATCATCATAGGCCACGAGGTGGCCCGCGCCCTTGGGGCCAGGTGCGTCTTCACGGAGCGATTAGCTGGCCAGATGACCCTGCGCCGGGGCTTCAGTCTCCGGGCCGGGGAGAGGGTGCTGGTCGTTGAGGACGTCGTGACCACAGGGCTTTCGACCAACGAGGTGATCCGGACGGTTCGGGCCGAGGGCGCCGAGGTCGTGGGCGTTGCCGCGATCGTGGATCGCTCGGCCGGGATTGATTTCGGCGTGCCCTACATGAGCCTGGTGAGGGCGGACATCGCCAACTTCTCGCCTACGGAGTGCCCCATGTGCAAGGCCGGCGTGCCCCCGGTCAAGCCCGGCAGCAGAACCAAGGAGAAGGCGTGATCAAGGGTATGCGACGCAAGACCGCAACGAGACCGGCTGCGACTTCCGGACGGGCCCGGGCGGCGCGACCGGCGGGAGGGCGGAAGCCCGCAGAGCCCCGCGCGGCAGACCTCGCGAGATTCCTGGAGTTCGCGGCGGCCAAGGGCGCGCGTGACGCCAAACTGATCGATGCCTCGAGCGTGAGATGCGAGGCCTGGGTGAGGATGAAGTGCCAGTTCGGGTGCGGCGGCTACGCCAAGCGGCTCACCTGCCCGCCCTTCAGCCCAAAGCCCGAAGAGACCGCCGCGGTCGTGGCCTGCTACAAGCGGGCGATTCTCATACACTGCCGCGACAACGACGAAGTGAACGCGATCATTCCACACCTGGAGCGGGCAATCTTCCTTGCCGGCTACTACAAAGCCCTGGGGTTGGGCTCGGGACCCTGTCACTACTGCGACCGCTGCAACGTGAGGGGCCGATGCGTCCACCCCTATCTTGCCCGCCCCTCCATGGAAGCCTGCGGAATCGACGTCTATGCCACGGCGCGGGCCAACGGCTTTACCATAAACGTGGTGCGGTCCCATCGCGAGCAGGGCGATTACTTCGGCCTGGTTCTTGTGGAGTAACCCATGGCGGCAAGGCTGTTTCCCTCGGCCTCAATGCGGCTCGGCAGGGTGGGGCCCGTTGAGGTCAACATCAATGTGACCTGGCTGGTGATCTTCGGCCTGATGATCTACTGGCTGCGCACCGGGTACGTCCGTGAACGCGCGCTCGAGCTGTCGGAATGGGCCGCCTGGCTGGTGAGCGTGATCGCGGTGCTCGCGCTCTTCGCCTCGGTCTTGGTCCACGAACTTGCACATTCCCTGGTCGCGATACGCAATGGCCTGATGATAAGGAAGATCACGCTCTTCATCTTCGGCGGCGTGGCCCACATGGAGAGCGAGCCCCAACGGCCCGGGGTGGAATTCAAGATGGCCGTGGCCGGGCCGCTCGCGAGCCTCGCGCTGGCTGTGGTGCTGGGCGTGGCCTGGGTTCTCGTGCCGGGCGGCGTGGCCGGAGGCGCAGTGGTTCTGGTCCTGGAATACGCCGCCCTGGCCAACGCGGCGCTGGCGTGCTTCAACCTGATTCCCGGCTATCCTCTGGACGGAGGCCGGGTCTTGAGGGCCGCGCTGTGGAAGGCCACCGGGGATTTCCTGCGCGCCACCATCGCGGCGGCCGCCATCGGCCGCATGGTGGGCCTCTTGCTGGTCTTCCTGGGGGCGATGTTCTCGGCGGCCTACGCTTCTATGGGGCCGATGTGGATCGTGCTTGTCGGGAGTTTCCTCGAAAGGCTGGCCTTCTTCAGCGCTTATCGCGCTCGCCTGGACGCGGCCAGGCGAGCCCAGATGGAGTGGTCATCCTGGTCATCCGAAGGGGGCTTCACTCCCCCGCAATGGTCATCTGACCAACGGTGAAGGTCGGGCTGCCGAGCCGGCCGAAGAACCTCAAGTCGGACGCGGTTTCTATGCCGGCGAGCATGTCGGCCAGGTTTCCCCCGACGGTGATCCCGTCCACTGGCTGAGCGAGTCTGCCGTTCTTGATCCACAGCCCCTCGGCGCCCCGAGAGAAGTCCCCCGTGGTGAGATTGACGCCGAAACCTATCATCCTGGTCACGAGGAGGCCCTCTTCTATGCGGCCCAAGAGATCGTCCCGGCTGGTCTTCCCCGGGATCAAGTAGAAGTTGTTCTCGCCGACCCCCGGGACGGAGGAGAAGCCCCGCCGCGCGTTGCCGGTGGGTGAGGCGCCCGCCTTGGCGGCCGAGCGATAGTCGAAGAAGTAGGACTTCACCGTTCCCTTGTCGATCGCGGCAACACGCTTTGTGGGTATGCCCTCGGCGTCGAAGGGCCGGCTGCCGATCTTCCTCACGATCCTGCCGTCGTCAACGAAGGTCGCTGCATCCGATCCCGCCTTCTGGCCGATCCTGTCCCTGAGGAAGGACATCCCCTTTGTCACCCGCTCGCCGTCCAAGGCCCCGAAGATCTCCGCGACAACCTCGGTTCCGGCCAGGGGGTCGAAGACCACTTGCAGCTTGCAGGTCCGAGGGGTCTTGGCGCCGAGCATGGCCAGCGCCCGCCTGGCGGCGGTCTGGCCCGTGAGCGCTGCGGACTCCAGGTCCTCAAAGAACCTGGCATCCGAAGCCCATATGCCCATTCGCTTCTCGCCGGCCTCTTCGGCGATGGGGGCGCAGAAGGTCTCGAAGGTGGTGGAGTCGTAGGAGATGGGCTCCGAGTCCATTCTCGCTATGACGATACGGCCCTTGCGCTCCTCGTAGGCCGCCGAGTAGAAATGCTGGATGCGTTTGTCCACGGCGCGCGCCGCCGCCTCGCACGCCAGGAGATGCTCGGTCTTGCGCTCGAGCGGTATGCCGTCGATTGCGGGATCGCTTATCTCGAGGTCAACGCAGTCGACAGGATGCGGCTCGGGAATGCCGGCGTCAGGATCGGGGGTTGCGGCCTCAGCCAGGGCGCGGCACCGCTCGACCAAGTCCTCGAGGGACTGCCTCGAGAAATCCGTGGTGAAGCCGAAGCCCAGCCTGTGACCGGTGAAGAACCTCACCCCCAGGCCCCGGAAGCTCGCGCGCTCTATGGTCTCAATCTCGCCGTCCCTGACCTTGATCGCCAGTTCCCTGCCGGTCTCTATGTAGCAGTCGCACTGGTCGGCGCCAGTGGTCTTGGCCTTGCGCGTAACGCGGTCGGCCAGGTCCAGAGCGAGATCGAGGCTGTCCTCCTTCACGACTTGGTTCCCCCGATGGTGATCTCAGATACTCTTATCGTGGGCATGCCGTCGGACACGGGGACTCCCTGGCCGGCCTTGCCGCAGGTGCCCCAGCCGTCGTAGTGCTGGAAATCGCTGCCGACCATGTCGATCTTCTTCAGAATCTCGCCGCCGTTGCCTATGAGGTTGGCTCCCCGCACCGGAGAGGCGATCTTGCCGTTCTCAATAAGGTAGCCCTCGGTCACCTCGAAGACGAAGTTGCCGCTGGAGACATCCACTTGGCCGCCTCCCATGTGCTTGGCGTAGAAGCCGTGCTTCACGGAGGCCAGGATCTCCTCGGGCGGGATCGCGCCGGCAAGCAGCATGGTGTTGGTCATGCGGGGCACGGGCACGCTGCGGTAGGACTCCCTGCGGCCGTTGCCGGTCGAGGCGGCCCCCATGAGTTTGGCGTTGAGCTTGTCGTAAAGGTAGCTCTTGAGCATCCCCTTCTCCACGAGCACCGTGCGCTGGCCCGGAGTGCCCTCGTCGTCAATGCCTATGGTCCCGCGCTTGCCCGCCACGGTGCCGTCGTCCACTATGGTACAGCCCTCGGAGGCGACCCGCTCGCCCATGCGCCCGGCAAAAAGCGAAGCCTTCTTGCGAATGAAGTCCGCCTCAAAGCCGTGGCCTATGGCCTCGTGGAAGAAGACCGCCCCTCCGGCCCTTGCCAGGACCAGCATCATCTTGCCGGCAGGTGCTTCCTCGGCGCCGAGGAGCATCACCGCGTGCTGGGCCGCATCGGTCGCGAGATTGGCGGGCGCCTGCCCCTCAAGGAGCTCGTAGCCCGAGGTCCCGCTCAAGGACCTGAAGCCTCGCTGCCTCAAGCCCGCCTGCTCGGCCACCGTGGTGACTCTGAGCGAGGTCAGGACTCTCCGGCCGGTGACGTAGGTTCCTTCGGTGTTTGCCACGAGGGTCGTACGCTCGTTGTCGGCCAGGGCAACCAGCACTTCCTTGATCCGCCGGTCGTGGGCTCTTGCCGCCCGCTCCGTGGCCCAGGCTATCTCGACCTTAGCGGCCGGGGTCAGGGTGCTGGGGAGGACCCTCGGTGCGGAGTAAGAGGGCGCTGATGTGAGGCCCTTGAGCTTGGCAACCTTGACTCTGCCGCCACCGGTCGCGATCTCCCCCGCGACTTTGGCGGCCTCGATGATGTCGGCGGGGTCAGCGCCGTCGGTGTAGGCGTAGCCCACCTTCTCACCGGATATCGCGCGCACCCCGGCCCCAAGCTCCACGCCTCGCGCGGCCTCGCGGACAACCTGCTCCTCAATGCGCACGCTCTCCAGGGTGTCGCTCTCCAGGAAGATCTCGGCGAAATCGGCGCCCTTGGCTAGAGCGGCGCCCAAGGCCCGCTCTACGTCGCGCCTGTCGGGAAATGCCGGCGCTGTGGTCCGATCGCCCAAAGTCCTCTCCGGTGCTTGGT
>JBAQHK010000171.1:0-1583 GCA_049288275.1 bacterium
GGTCCAGGGTGCGGGTTGTGCCCTCGTACTTGACACCCCAGATCTCATCCAGAATCCTGAATCGGTCGAGGGCCTCGCCTTCGTGTGCTGCCAGGAGCTGCACCAAATGCAGCTCTCGCAAGGACAGCGAGAACTCGTGCTTGCCCTTCTTGCCCTTCAGGGTTTTGGGATCGATCCGGACGTTTCCGAAGGCAATCGGGCGATCGTCATCGCGGGTCCTGGGCTTGGCATCGGGCCTTGCCCGCCGCAGCGCCGCGCGCACCCGCGCCAGGAGCTCATTCACGCCGAAGGGCTTCACAACGTAATCGTCGGCTCCGAGCTCCAAGCCCACGACCTTGTCCACTTCCTGGCCCTTGGCGGTGAGCATCACGATGGGGGTGACCGAGTCGGTCTTGCGGATCTCCCGGCAGACGTCATAGCCGCTCTTTTCGGGGATCATAATGTCGAGAAGCACGAGATCCGGCTTGTGGGAGCGATAGAGCTCCAGGGCCTTCCTGCCGTTTGTGGTCCGGTGGACGGCAAAGCCCTCGCCCTCGAGGAGGTCACACAGGCCCGCGAGTATCGCGGGATCGTCCTCAACAACAAGTATGGTGTTCATGCGGCCTCCTCGCCGGCGGGCAGGACTATCTTGAAGATGCTGCCGCCGCCCTCGCGCGCGGCGTAGGTGATTTCTCCCTTGTGGTCGCGGGCGATTCGCCGCGCGATGGTAAGGCCCAGGCCGGTCCCCTTAACACGGGAAGTGAGGGTATCATCCACGCGGTAGAACTCGCCGAAGATCTTCTCGGCCTCGCCGGGGGCAATCCCGATTCCGCGGTCGGCCACGCTTATCGTGGACTTGCCATCCTCGGGTCCCACGGCGACCTCGATCTCCTTCACGTCGCCGGAGTACTTCTCGGCGTTGGAAAGGAGGTTCACAAGGGCCTGCTTGATGGCTTCCTCATCAGCCACGGCCGTGAGATGGGCGGCACGGGTGGTGAAACTCACCACGAAGCCCTCGCGATCAAGCCGTGCTCGCTGGCTCTCCACGATCCCTGAGGCCAGGGCCACCAGGTCGCAGGGCTTCATGGTGTAGCGCTTCTTGCCCTGATCCATCCTCGCGAAATCGAGCACATTGTTGATGAGCCGGGTTAGGCGCTCGGTCTCGGCGGTCATCATGTCGAAGTACTGCCGGCGCTTCTCCTCGCTGGGTTGGCGACCGTCGCGGAGCATCTCGGCGAACATGCGGATCGAAGTGAGCGGGGTCTTGAGTTCGTGGGAGACGTTGGCCACGAAGGTGGTCTTCTGCTGGGCCAGCTTCAGTTCGGCCGATGCCGAGCGGACCACCAGGGTCCCGCCGGCCACGATTGAGACGAACATTATGAAGATCAGAAGCCAGGTCAGGGTGCTTGCGGTCCGGGCGCGCGAGGATATGACGTCGGGACGGGCGAGGTAGGCCGCCACTTCCCAGCGGGGCAGGAGTTCGCTGATCTCGCGCGCGACAAAGGGCCGGCGCCAGTCGCGGGCTTCCTCGCCCTGGGGCACTATGAGAGGCGCGCCCTTGTCGTTCAAGACGGTGAGGAGCCTCGAAGGGGAGTAGATGCCGG
>JBAQHK010000172.1:0-21550 GCA_049288275.1 bacterium
GAGCACGCTTGTGGCCTGCGGGGAGCTCTTGAAGACAGGCTGCACCACGTCCTCCGACAACCTCTACGTCTTCCCGCGCGGCAAGAGCTCGCGCTTCATTGACGTGGAGATAGAGGCCGCCTCCAAGATGGGCATGCGTTTTCATCCCACCCGGGGCAGTATGTCCCGGGGAGAGGCGCAGGGTGGGCTTCCGCCGGATGTGGTCGTCCAGACCGAGCAGGAGATCATCGAGGACTGCGACCGCTTGATCTCGCTTCACCACGATCCGGCGCCCGGCGCCATGGTTCGGATTGCGTTGGCGCCTTGCTCGCCCTTTTCGGTCTCGGAGGAGATCCTGGTGGAGACCGCGCGCTTCGCTCGCGAGCGGGGCGTCCTGATCCATACCCACCTCGCCGAGACTGAGGACGAGACCGCCTACTGCCTGGAGAAGTACGGCGTGAGACCGCTGGAGCTGATGGAGCGGAGCGGCTGGCTGGGCCCCGACGTGTGGTTCGCGCACGGCGTGCACTTCACGGACTCGGAGCTCGATCTCCTGGCCTCGACCGGCACGGGCATCTGCCATTGCCCAACCTCCAACATGCGGCTGGGCTCGGGCCGGGCCAGGGTACCGGATATGCTGAAGCGTGGAATCCGCGTTGGCCTGGGTGTGGACGGTAGCGCCAGCAACGACTCCTCGGACATGCTGGGCGAGCTCAGGAACTGCTTCCTGGTGCAGCGCCTGGCCGGTGGAAGCTCCGCGATCAGCGCTCGCGAGGTGCTCAGGCTTGCCACCCGCGGCGGGGCGAGCCTCCTCGGGCGGGACGACATCGGCGTGATCGAGCCCGGCAGGCCGGCGGACTTGATCGGCGTGGACGTCACGGACATCTCACACGCCGGCGCTTTGCACGACTACCTGGCGAGCCTGGTCTTGTGCGGGGCAAGCCACGTCACGGACCTCACCATCGTGCAGGGTAAGGTGGTGGTGCGTCGCGGCGAGCTCGCGACCGTGGACGAGCAGGAGGTCGTGGCCAAGGCCAATGAGGCCGCGCGCCGGATGATGCGGGCCGCCTGAAGCCGGCAAACCTGGGTATGAATCGGGGCGGCCGTGGAGCCGCCCCGTCGTCTATACGCTGTGCCCCGGGAAACCGGTAATGTGTCCCCCGATTATCCGCTGCGGTCAGAGCCTTATGGCCATCGCCACGGGCGACTCCCCGGTCTCTATCCAGTACTGGATCGCGCGGGTCAAGGGGTCCACCACGATCACCGTGTTCTCGGAAGGGATCGCGGCGTAGAGCTTCTTCTCGTCGGAGTCGAACATCAGGTTACCGGGACTCGCGGGCAGCCTCACCGTGAAGATGATCACGCCGGTGTAGGGATCGACGCACAAGATCTCGTTGGTGTCCATCATCGAGAGGAAGAGCCGCCGGCCGTAAGGATCGAAGGCGATGTCACCCGCGCCGACGCCCACGGGGACGCTCCGCTCGAGCGATAGGCTCTCGAGCTTGATCACCGCCAGTTCGGTCGAGGATGTGTGGGACACATAGAGCCAGCCCATGCTGTCGTCGATGGTGATGCCCGACGGGCGAAGCCCTACGTCAAGCGTATCAGTCACCGCCGGCGTCTCGAGCCCCAGGTCGAGCACCGATACGGTGTTGTCCATCTCGTTCACCACGAAGGCCAGGTCCCAGATTGCGGAGTAGACGGCGTCGACCGGGCCGTCTCCCACCTCGACGGTGTCCACGACCTCGAGGGTGAAGGCGTCAACCAGATAGACGGTGTCGCTGCCGTAGTTCACCACCATCAGCATGTCCTTGGCGGGGAGGGGCTCGATGTGAACCGGCTCGTCAACGAACTCTATCTGCGTGGCCTTGAGAAGCCGCTGGTTGATCATGTCCATCTCGTAGATCGCGCCCGCCTTGCTGTCGGCGATGTAGAGCCTGTTCCTGCGGTTCTCTGCGGCCAGCGCCGTGGGCCGGCTGCCGACGTAGACGGTCTTCACCACGCGCTTGGTGGCCCTGTCTATGACAGACAGGTTGGAGGAGACCTCGTTGGCGACGTAAACGATCTTGCCCTTGGGGGATGCCTGTTCGTCCTCGATGGCGATCGCCGGCTCGAACCTGAAGCTGTTGCGGTCGGCGCCGGCCGGGGCGAGGTCGGCTGTGACCAGGAGGGTCTTCGCGTTTCCGGCCACCACCGAGAAGCTGTGTGTGACCGCGACCACATTGGCGGCGTCGTAGATTGTCGCGCGCGTGTCCTCGAAGTAGACGGCGCGCGTGAAGATCGCAAGCCCGGTGTAGGCCCCGGCCGGCGCCTCCGTGATTGCCACCAGATGCTGGCCCCGGTTGAGATCGCCGGTCTTCAAGACCACTTCCGTGCCCGGCAGAGCGATTTGGTTTCCGTCGGATCGCACCAGGGCGATCTTTCTTATCTCCCACACCAGCGGCAGCGCTTCGGGCTCCGCCTGGCTGGCGTAGATCACAACCTGGGTTCCCGGCCCGGTCGCCTCTCTGCTCTGGTCGGCCTGGTCGGCGGCCTTCCCCCGGCCTGACCTCTCGCCCGACGGGGGCGGTGTGCCCTGCGGAGACTGCGCCACCGGAGCGCACGCAGGGCCCAGGAGGCCCAGGGCCAGAAGCAAGCCGGCCAGCCGTCTTAGGCGGGTCCTGGTGTCGGTCTTTGCGCGGGTCTTGCCGTCAATCCTCATCGTCAGTCTCCTCTCGTCGTTCGCAGACTCGGGCTCGCTTGCGGCGACGCGGTGAGGCCGCGAAGCAGGCGAAGAATATCAGGCAGGCGCACAGCACTATGGTCGCGCCTGAGGGAAGATCGAATCTGTAGGACAGCACCATGCCTGCCAGAAGGGACACCACGGCCGAGGCGACCGACAGGCCGATCACCTTCCTGTAGGTTTGAGCGATCTGGAAGGCGGTTGCCGCCGGCAGGACCAGCATGGCGGAGACCAGGATTATCCCCACAAGCTTGATTGACGCGACGATCGCCAGGGCGATGAGGATCAGCAGGAAGTAGTGCAGAAACGCCACCGGCGTGCCAGCGGCCGCGGCCAGCTCCTCGTCGAAGCTGGCGTGCAGGAGAGGCCTGAAGAAGATCGCGACGAACACCGCAACCACGGCGCAATAGACGGCAATCACGTAGATGTCGCCCCGGGAGATCGCCAGGAGGCTTCCGAAGAGGACCGAGAAGAGGCTGGAGAGGTAGCCGCCCGAGAGGCTTATCAGGACTATCCCCAGGGCCATGGTGCCCGCGAAGGTTATACCTATGGCTGTGTCTTCCCTCACGCGACCTCGCCGCGAGATGAAGCCTATCAGGACCGCAACGGCCGCGCAGAAGAGCGTGGCCGTCAGGATCGGACTCACGCCCAGGGCCAGGCCTATCGCCACCCCGCCCAGCGCGGAGTGGGAGATCCCCACGCCCGCGAAGGAAATCCGGCGCAGCACTATGAAGAAGGACAGCAGCGACAGCATCACCACCACCAGCAGGCCGCCCACAAGCGCCCTCTGGATGAAGGGCTGGCTCAGCATCTCCTCAAGCATCTTGCTCCCGGTCCTCGTGCTTCCCGATCACCCGGTGCGGGTGCTCGCCGTGGGTCATGAATTCAAGCTCGCAACCGTAGGCCCGGCGGAAGGCGTCGGTGTGGCTGACCTCCCCCGGCGGGGCGTGAACAAACACACGTTGGTTGATGCAGACTATCTCGTCCACCTGGTGGGGCACCACCTCGAGGTCGTGCGAGGCCAGGATGATGGTGAGCGCAAGGCCGGACCTCAGGTGGGCCAAGAGCTTGTAGAAGTCGTCGCGGGCCTTGGCGTCCACGCCGGTGGTGGGCTCATCCAGCAGGAGCAGCCGCGGCTGGCCCACGATGGCCCGCGCGATGAAGACCCGCTGCTTCTGGCCGCCGGAGAGCTCGCCGAACCTGCGCGCGGCGTGCTGGCTCATTCCCACGTGAGCCAACGCCTCGGCGACCAGGCTTCGCTCGGGCTTGCCTATCCGCGGCACAAGTCCCAGCCGGCCGTAGAGGCCCATCTCCACCACGTCGGCGGCCGTGACCGGGAACTCAGGGTCCACGGAGCGTTCCTGCGGCACGTAGCCCACGGTACGGTTGATGGGCCCGGTGACCATGACCTCGCCCCGGTCGGGTCTGATCAGGCCCACGATCACCTTCAAGAGCGTGGTCTTGCCGCCGCCATTCGGTCCCATCAGGCCCACGAACTTGCCCGAGCCGATCTCCACCGAGACGTCCCGGAGCACCAGGTTGTGGCCACGCCACACCCAGACCTTGCTCAGAGAGACCACCGATCCCGGGCCCGCGTTCGGCGCGCGATGGCCGGCGGCGCTGTCAGTTCCCATCTGCTCCCTTGCTTTCCTTTGCTCCAGAAGCGGCCCGCGCGGCTCGCGAGGCGGCCTCCTCGATCCTGCCGAGATTGTAGTCCACCAGCTCGAAATAGGATGCGCGGCCGGGCCGGTCTTCCGCCCCCAGGGGATCTAGCGCGACCACCTGGGCGCCCGCGTCCCGCGCCAGGGTCTCGGCCAGAGCCTTGTTGGAGAATTCCTCGGCGACAATGTACTTGACTGACCGGGCCTTCATGGTCTTGAGCACCTTCGCGATCCACTTGGCCGACGGTTCCAGCTCGGGCGCAAGTTCGATGAAACCGTGCTCCACGAGGCCGTAGCGTCGCGCGAAGTATGTCCAGGCGGGGTGGAAGGCGACGTAATCCCTGAAGCCGGACTCGGCCAGCCGCGCCTTGGTCGCGGCGTCGAGCGAGTCGATCCTGGCGGCGAAAGAGTCGGCGCGCTGATCGAAGTAGGCGCGGTTCGCCGGATCGGCGTGTGCCAGCTTGGCTCGTATGGCTTGGCCCATGGCCTTGGCCAGCAGGGGATCGAGCCAGATGTGAGGATTGACCTCGCCGGCCGTGCTCACCAGGGAGTCCTTCAGAACGCTTAGGAACTCCAGGTAGGAGTCAGGCCTGATCCGCTGCCTGTGGCCGAGCGCCCAGCCGTCGAAGTGCCCGCCTATGCAGAAGACAAGGTCCGCCTCATCAATCGCTCTTGCCGTGGTCGGCGTGACCTCGAAATTGTGGGGATCGCCCCCGGAGGGAACCACCGTCCTCACGGCGACCCGCTCGCCCCCGATCTCGCGGGCGACCGTAGCGATGGGGAAGATGCTGGCTGCTATCCGGATTGCCGGGGCTGTCTTGACGGGTGCGACCGGCTCGGCGGCTCCCGCGGCTGCGAGCGCGACGAGGGCCAGGATCAGTGGTCTCATCAAAGCTCCCTGAGATTCGGTCTATTGGCTTGAGAGTTCGCGACCAATCATATAGCATAGTGCCGAGCCTGACAAGTCCGTCGGGAAGGAGAGCAGCATGGTCTTTGTACCCAGAAGGCGCCGCCGGGTGAAAGACGTCAACCGGCGCCACCTGGCCATGGCCCTGGTTGCGGTGGCGGTGGTCCTCTTGGTGGCGGTCTACTACGCGAAGATCGTCGCGCCGCCGGGACGGCCGGCCGAGGTCGCGCCCGCCGATAGCCGCGACTACTTCACCACGGTGCACGGTCTCCTCGCGGGAGCCGAGCGCTCGATCGACGTCGTGCTCTACCAGAGCAGGTTCTACTTCGAGTATCCCTTGAGCGCCTCCAACACCCTGATCGCCGATCTGGTGGACGCGGGGGAGCGCGGAGTCAAGGTGCGGGCGGTGATCGAGATCGCCGACTGGAACTACGACAACAGCGAGGACAATCGTGACGTGTGGACCGTGCTGCGCGGCGCCGGCGTCGAGACCTACTTCGATCCGGTGGAGACCACCAGTCACACCAAGCTGGTGATCGTGGACGGCAGGTACACCGTCGTGGGCTCCACCAACTGGAGCTACTACGCCCTGGACAGGAACAACGAAGCCACCGTGGTGGTGGACTCCGACGGGATAGCGGGAGAGTTCACCGCATACTTCGACGGGATCGTGGCCGCAAGCAGCAGGGACTACGCTCTGCCCGTGGAGTACTTGCCGGCCTCCGGGGTCTCGACGGACAAGCGGCAGCGGATCTTCCTGGCGGACGTCGCGGACTCCGGGCGAATGGTGCCGGCGGAGAAGGTCGGGTGGATATACTGCGGTGGTGTGGCTGTGCGCGTAGACGAGGACGCGCTCAGCGAGATACTGGCTGTGGATTCGCTCTTCTTCGATGGCGTGGCGGGCGATTCGGTGAGGGTCTACGGAGAGGTTCACCCGGACAGGAAGGGCGAGGTGCATGCCCTTGATGTCGAGTCGGCTGCCAGCACCGTGGCGATGGCGGCGGCCTTCCAGGCCGAGCGGCGGCAGCTCAAGGCCAGAGCCGCGGCCGCAGCTGCCGGCGAGTCCGGCTCGGGTGCGAAAGCCGGCTCGGCGAAGGGTGGCTCCGGGAAGGGGGCGCTCCCTTGGGTCCGCGCGGCCCGGGTGGTGCCAATACCCAACCGGGCCTACGCCGCCGAAGTCCAGCGGCTCGTCGCGGCGGCGGGCGAGCGAATCTGGATCGCCATGCTGGATGCCAGGTACTACGACAAATATCCGGGCCCGCCCGAGGCCGCCGCGGCGCGGCCCAAGGGAGCGCCCCCCAGTCTCACCAACTTGATCCTCGCCGGCCTGGAGGCCGCCGCCCACCGCGGAGTCGACGTCAGGCTGGTGATCGATGCCGGGCGCGAGGGCAAGATGCCCGCGGGCAAGACCGCCTTCATCCAAAGGCTGCGCGAGGCGGGCGGCACGGTCGTGGAGGATGATCCCGAGGTCACCACCCACGCTAAGTTGATGATCGTTGACGACTACTTCACGGTGGTGGGCTCGACCAACTGGAGCCAGCCGGCCGTGGAGGAGAACAACGAGACCGCGGTGGTGATCGACTCCCCCGAGATCAATCGTCACTACGCCCAGTTCATCGCCCGCGCCGGCCGCTTCGCCGCCCAGCCGGCGGCGGAAACCGGAGGTTCCAGATGATGGCGGAGAGCGGGCCGAGGCATGTGGTCAAGCGCGACGGCAGCCTGGTGGAGTTCGATCGGGAGAAAGTGATCACAGCGATCTACAAGGCCGCGGCCTCGGTCGGCGGCCACAACAGGCCGCTGAGCGAAAAGCTCGCGGACGAAGCCATCCAGATGCTGGATCACAACTTCCCGCCGCCCGACGTGCCCACCGTGGAGGAGATCCAGGACATAGTCGAGAAAGTCTTGATCGAGAACGGCCACGCCAAGACCGCCAAGGCCTACATCGTCTACAGGGAGGCCCGGAGGCGCGAGCGCGAGCGAAGGGCGGCCAAGCGGGGCAAGGAAAGCCCGCTTCCCTACCGCACGATGTACGAGACCCTGGTGTGGAACCTCGACCACGGCTGCGAGACCATTGCCAATCTCAACGCCCGGATCGCCGACGGCACCTTCCCCGAGCTGGTGAGGGAATCCGACAAGGCATACGACGAGAGCATCGCGCGGGCCGCCGAGGCCATCGCCGGCGAGCGCGAGCGCCCTCGCCTCATCATCGTCGCGGGCCCGTCCTCGTCCGGCAAGACCACCACCACCTCCAAGCTCTCCCAGCGTCTCAAGGAGCACGGGGTGGACGCGGTGCTCCTCAACCTCGACCACTACTTCTTCGATCTGTGCTTTCACCCCAAGGACGAGCACGGCGACTACGATTTCGAGACTCCCGAGGCGCTGGATCTGCCGCTGATCAACACCGACCTCGAGGCCCTGGTTGACGGCCAGCCGGTCAAGATGCCCCGCTACGACTTCGTCACGGGCAAGCGCGCCGACCGGGCGGTCGAGGTCTCGATCAAGCCCAGCCAGTCGATCCTGATCGACACCCTCCACGGCCTCTACAAGCCTCTGACCGAGAGCGTGCCCGACAAGGTTAAGTTCAAAGTCTACATAGAGGCGGTGTCCCAGCTCAGGGACAGCGAGGGGGAGTTCCAGCGCTGGGCGGACCTGAGGCTCCTCAGGCGCATGGTCAGAGATCACGCGACCCGCGGCTACGACCCGGCGCAGACCCTGGGACACTGGCACTACGTCAGGCGCGCGGAACTCAAGCACATAATCCCCAACATTCGGGACGCCGACTACATCATCAACGGGGCGCTGCCTTACGAGCTCCCGTTCCACAAGAAGTACTCCTTCAGCCACTTCCCGGGATTCCTCACGGCGTGGAAGGGGGACCCCAAGCGGCGCGACGCCTACATAAGGGCGGAGCGGATCTACAATTTCCTCAGCCAGGTCCAGGTTTACGAGGACCAGTCGGTGGTGCCCGGAGACTCGCTGCTGCGGGAGTTCATAGGCGGGAGCATCTACAAGCTACACTAGGCTGCGGGCCGCCTCAGATCTCGACCCAGTAGAGGAACATCCCGCAGTTCTCGCACCTCTGGAGAGTGTCGTTCCTGCTGTCGGCGGTGTCTATGGCGGACGGGATCTTCATGAAGCAGCCGTAGCAGATGCCGCCTATGACCGGAGCGACTATACGGCCGTATCTCTGGCGGACGCGGTTGTACTCCCCCAGGATCGACAAGTTGAGCTGGCCCTCGAGATCGACTCGCGTGCCCTCGAGGGCCGTGAGGTTGTCCATCTTCAGACCGATCTTGTCCAGGGCCTTCTTCTGATTGGGGTCCTTGGCTTCCCGTATCAGAATCAGTATGTCTTGGAGCGCGATAAGAATCTGAAGTTGAGGGTTCATGCCTCGAGTTCCTTGACCAGCTCCAGGAATTGCTTGCGCTGCTGGGTGGTCTTCAGGCGCTTGTCCTTGGAGATCTCGCTTGCCACCTGGGCGATCTTCCCCAGAGCGATGAGATACTGGCTTGGGTCGCCGGATGGCGGCGCGACGATGAGGAAGAAGAGCTGCGCGCGCTTGCCGTCCATCGACTGGAAATTCACGCCGGTCTTCGATCTGCCGACCGCGACCACGAGCTCGCCAACCACAAGCGAGCGGCAGTGTGGAATCGCTACGCCGCCGCCGACACCCGTGGAGCCCAGGGCCTCGCGCGATATCAGCGTGCTAACAAGGCTCTTCTGCGCGGCGGCGCTGAGGTCCAGCAGCTTCACCAGTTCGCGGAGAACGCCTTCCTTGGAGGTAGCCTTGAGATCGAGGCTAATTCTTTCAAGACTCAGTATTTCAGAGAGCTTCATCTAGCGATCAGGTCCTCAGTTTCTTCCAAAGCAATATTATGCCAGCGGCCCGATTCCGTCAAGCAAACTCTTGACCTCAGCCAAGACCTGGGGCTCGGCTTCGTGCGCCGCGGCCTCCTGGAGCCGCGGCCGTGCCGCCGATCCTCGTGTCTTCCAGAGCGCCCACAGAGCGTGTTGCCTGACCATGGGGTCGGGGTCGCCGGCGCAGGCGGAGAGGGCGTCCTCGAGCGCGTCCGAGCCGAAATTGGCGGCTGCGATTATGGCGTTGCGCCTGATCACTGCGACCTCGCGAGTGCCGATCTGGTTGGCGCCGAAGCGCTTTTCAAACTCGCCCTGTCCGATCGTGAGCACGTCGGCGAGCTTCACCAATCTGCCCACGTAGCCGCGCGCGACCTTGCGGCTGACGCGCCTCGCCGTCTGGTTGCGCGGGCACGCGTCCTGGCAGGCGCTGCATCCATAGAACCGCGTGCCCCAGGCGTCGCGGACGGCCACGGGCACCACGGCCCTGACGCCGCAGTAGGCCTGGATGCAGAGGTTTCTATCCACGAAGTAGGGCGTTCGGATTGCCCCTGTGGGGCAGGCGTCGATGCACCTGGCGCACGGTCCGCAGCCCGTCTCGAGCGGTGAGTCGGGCTCGAGCGCGAGGTCGGTCAGGATCTCGCCCAGCACCACGCGGGAGCCGTGCTCGGGCGTTACGATCACACCGTGCTTGCCGTAGAACCCGGTGCCGGCCTTGCGCGCGATGGGCTTCTCGGCGAGGGTCACGTAGCAGCAGAAGACCTTGGCGCGGCCGCCGAGGTCATCCCTTATGAAGCCGGCCAGGCGCTCGAGCCTGGACCGCAGGTCGCCGTAATAGTCGGAGACCGTGTACCAGGCAACCGTGCCTGTCGGAGCGCCCCTCTGCGCGGGGCCCATCGGGTCGGGCCGGTCGGCGCCGTAGGCCTGGTAAGCCGAGATGATGGACCTGGCGCTTCGCAGGTGTCGTCGGGGGGTGGTGAATCGCGCGATCGTGGCCGCGCCGGGTGCCCGATCGCCGGGAATGAATCCCCTGGCGACGGCGGTCATGACGCTCTCGCGGACCTCGCCGAGGGGGGCCGCGTCGCAGAAGCGTATGCCGTCGATGCCGGCCTCGCCGGCTCGCTCGCGGATCGCCGATCGAAGGTCTTCGTCGGGCGGCACTGGTCGCTGCCATCCTTTCTCGCGCCGCGGGCTCTGCCTGCGGCGTCCTGCCTGCGGACTTGATCGCCCCTCGGCTTTATGGTAACGTGGCCGGTGCGAATCTTCAAGCCGGCGGCCTGGCCCGGCGCGGCGGCTCGGCCGGCGTGCATTGTCACGCGACCTGGTTCAGTCGGGAAGGAGGAGATTATGACAAGAGTCACTCTAGCAAACGCGGTGGTGACGCTGCTTGCGTGCGGGGCCCTGGCCTGCCTGGTCGCGGGCTGCACCAAAGGGCAGGAGGATCAAGTCGGCAAGACCGCCGAAGCCGAGAAGACCGTGCAGCCGGCGCCGCCCGGCACGGTGAGGGCCAGCCACATCCTGATATCCTACAAGGGGACTCCGGTCGAGACCGCGACCCGGACCAAGGAGGAAGCCCAGACGCTGGCGCAGGACCTGCTTGCCCGCGCGAGGAAGGGCGAGAGCTTCGAGCAGCTCGCGGCGACCTACTCGGACTGCCCGTCGGCGGAGGCCGGCGGTGATCTCGGCTTCTTCGGCAGGGGGCGGATGGTGAAGCCCTTCGAGGACGCAGCGTTCGGCCTCAAGCCCGGCCAGATGTCGGACGTGGTGGAGACCCAGTTCGGCTACCACGTGATAAAGCGCACCCAGTAAGGCGCGCACCGGGGCGAACGGCACGGCGATCATCACGGCGCGCAACATGGCGGGCGGCAGACGAAGGAGGCACTGGGTGGCTATCAAGGTCAAGTGGGAAGGCGGTCTCAAGTTTGTCGGACAGAGCGAAAGCGGCGCGAGAGTCACCATGGAGCCCGGCCCCAAGTATGGCGGCAGCGGGCAGTTCCCCACACCGATGGAGCTGGTGGCCATGGCCCACGGGGGATGCACAGGGCTGGATATTGCCCTCATCCTGGGCAAGATGCGGGCGAAGCTCACGCGGCTCGAGATCGACGTCGAGACCAAGCGGCGCGAGGAGCCGCCGTCTTACTTCGAGGAGATCAGGCTGATCTACACGATCTCCGGCGAGGGCGTGACGCAGGAGAACGCGCTGAAGGCCGTCGAGCTCTCCCACGAGAAGTACTGCTCGGTGGGCGCGATGCTCGAGGCCAAGGCCAAGATCTCATACGAAGTCAGGGTGGTGTAAGCAGGGCGCTGAAGGCGCGGCGCTCGCAGCCGCCTACTCGTAGTGCAGGCTCTCGATCACGTTGGAGTCGGCGGCCTTCTTGGCTGGGAAGATGCCCGAGACGATGCCCGCTCCCGCAATGAACGCGAAGATCAGGGCCAAGAGGGGCGCGGTGACCTTCGGGGCCGCAAAGAACTTGGGCAAGGGGAAGAGGGCCATGAGTTTGGACACCCCGACGGCCATCACAATGCCTGCAAGGCCTCCCGCAAAACAGATCAGGATCGCCTCCGACACGAACTGCAGGAAAACGTGCGATTTCCTGGCGCCGATCGCGCGCCTGATGCCGATCTCGCGGGTGCGTTGGGCGACCGAGACGAACATCACGTTGGCCACCCCAATGCCGCCTATCAACAAGGTCACCAGGCCCACGCCTCCAAGGAAGAATCCCAGGCCCTTGACCATCTTGTCCACACCCTCGGTGGCCTCGAGGTAGGAGTAAATCCCCAGCGCGTCCTCCTTGTCGGTGCCGTGATTGGGAAGCAAGAGGTCGCGTAGGCGCTTCTCGGTCTCCTTGTAAGGAATCGCGAGGGTGGGGTAGAGCTGGAAGTACTGCGGCCCGCGCGCGCCCGACAGGAGCTCGGCCGTGGAGTAAGGCACCAGGATCTTGTCGTCGTCGAGGGAGTTCTCGATCGACGTCTGCTCGCCCTTCTTGACCGCCACACCCACCACCAGGAAGGGTTTGCCCTCGATTCGGATGGTCCTGCCCACGGCCTCGGCCTGGCCGAAGAGCTTCTCCTGGACGCCGGCGCCGATGAAGGCGGTCTTCCTGCGCTCGTCCACGTCGCGCTGATTCAGGAATCTGCCCTGGGCCACCGCGAAGTTGCGGATGATCTTGACATCCGGCCACACGCCAATGGTGTTGACGGCGCGGGATTCGCCTCCGTACTCGGCGACCGGGAAGCCCATGTCTATCTCCGGCGTGAAGTGCTCGATGTACCAGGCGTTGGTGGCTATGTCGGCCACGTCGGCCTCGGTGAATCTCACGTACTCGGCCCGCTTCATGCCGCTGATCGGGTTCTCTATCCGCCTGGGGTAGATCGCGGTTCTCCTGCCGCCGATCTGATCCAGATTGGCGAGCATCGTCTCCTTCATGCCGGTTCCCCATCCCAAGAGCAGCGCCACCGCGGCCACTCCCCAGAAGACCCCGAAGGCGGTGAGCACCGCCCGCAACCTGCTGGACCTTATGTCGTCCACAGCCTGTGAGATCATCTCGCCGGCCAGCCCGGGAAGGAACAGGGCGCTGCGGCGCCTGGCGGTCTTGGGCATGAAGGCCTTGAGGTCGCCCTTTATCGCCTCGACCGGGGGAATGCCGGCCGCCCGCCTCGCCGGGCTTATCCCGGCCAGGAGCCCGGTCGCCACCATCACAACCACGGCAAGCAGCGTGACGTTCCAGGACAGGATCGGCAGGGGCACCTCATCGGGCAGGGGTAGCTTGGAAAACCCGTAGAGCGCCCCGAGCCCGAGAACCAGCCCGATCAGGCCCGCGGTGAGCGTGATCGCGAAGGTCTCGGCCAGGAGCTGAAGCACGATCCATCGGCGCCTGCCGCCGACCGCGCGGCGTATCCCGATCTCGCCGACGCGCTCGTTCACCGAGACCAGCATCATGTTGGTCACACCCAGGCCTCCGATTGCGAGCGTCACGGCGCCCACCGCCGCCACGAAGATGCGGATGGCGGCCGCGAAGCGGTCGATCATCTTGGTGAACCGCGTCATCGGAAGGATGAACAGGGCCTCCTGGTCGTCCGGGGAGAAGTGGTACTTGGCCGCCAGGGCCCGCCTTATTTCGCTGGCGGCCTCCTCGCTCTCGTCTATGTTGGAGGCCCGGCCCTCGATTGCAAAGAGCGGCCGCCGCCCCGCGAAAAGGCTCCTGCCCGTGGAGAAGGGGACGAAGACCACGCTCTCGTCGCGGGTCCCCACGTTGGCCATCTGCTTCTTGTCGTAGAGGACGCCCACCACGGTGAACCTTATGCCACCGACGCGAATCACCTGGCCGACCGGATCCTCGCTCTTCTCGAAGAACTGGTCGGCTATCCGCTTGCCCAGGAAGGCCACGCGGCGCCGCGACTCCATGTCATCCGGGGTGAAAAAGCGGCCACGCTCGGCGTGGAGGTTCCTCAGGCCCTTGGCCTCGGGGGCGACCGCCCTCACCGTGTGGTCCTCGCTCTTCGATCCTCGGGATACCGTGAGGCTGTACTCATCCTCGGCGATCACGAGCTTGAGCTTGGAGGAATAGGCCCTGATGGCATCCAGGTCTTCGGGATAGATGTTGATCGGCCTACCGGCGCGGTAGCCGCCCACGCCGGTCGAGGTGTGGCCGGCGAAGACGAAGATGATGTTGTCGCCCAGGGCGCTCATGCCGTCCTTGATTTCCTTCTCAAGGCCGACGCCCCAGCCGGCCAGTATCAGGACGCTCGCCACGCCCCATGCGATGCCGAACGCCGACACCGCGTTTCTGCGCTTGTTGCGCGATATCGCCGCGAAGGACTGGAGCAGAAGATCGGACATTCTCACGGGATCACTTCACCCACTTCACGGGCGTCGCCGGACCTGCCCGCTTCGCCCGATCTCGTGCGCTCACTGCATCACAACCTTGTCGCCCTCGCCGAGACCGCCGGTGACTTGAGTCTTGATGCCGTCGCTCAAGTCGGTCTGGACCTGGATCCGGCGCTTGCCGCCCTCGGCCGCGGCGTCCACCTTCTCGACGAAGGTGCTGTCAGCCTCGTATATGAATGCGCCCTCGGGCAGGGTGAGGACGCCGGTGCGCTCGTCCAGCACCAGCTGGACGTCTGCCGACATGCCGGTCCTCAAGACCTGCGTTTCACCGGTGACCTGGGCCTCGACGCTGAAATTCACTACACCCTCGGCCTTGATGCCCACCGGCGCGATCTTGGTCAAGACGCCCTGGAAAGAGGTATCGGGAAAGGCGTCCACATAGATCTTGGCCGGCATGCCGGGGTGGATCTTGCCGACGTCGCTCTCGTCCACGTCGCCCTCGAAGTGCATCGTGGAAACGTCGGCAAGGGTGAGGATGCTGGTGCCGCCGTAGGCCGACGACATCGCTATGACCGAGGAGCCCTCGTCCACGTTCCTGGAAAGCACGATTCCCGAGACCGGGGAGGTGATGATCATGTCCGCCAGGGCTTCGGTCGCGGCAGCGCCCTGATCGGCGGCGGGCTGCCTCTCGGCGCCGCCGCCCTGCTCGAGGACCTGAAGCTCGGCAGCCGCAGCGTCATAGCGAGCGGCGTAGATCGACAGCTGCGTCTCGGCGTCGTCCACGTCCCGCTCGGAGACCAGGTTCTTGGCGGCGAGCTCCTGAAGGCGCTTGAGGTCCCGCTTGGCCTGGTCGAGCTGAAGCTTGGCGGTCTTCACGGCCTCGCGTGCCGCGACCAGCTCCTCGGGTGTCGCCGCCGGCACTATCTCCGCAAGTCGCTGGCCCCTGACCACCTTCTGGCCTTCGTCCACGAAGAACTTGCGGACCACGCCACCGATCTTGGACTTGACCTCGGCTATCGCCAGCGGTCTTATCTCGCCGGTTGCGACCACGGCCTTGGTGATGTCGCCCTTCTCGACAGCGACGATTCGCACGTCAGGAATCTTGGGCTTCCTGCTCTTGGCCACCACTGCTACCACAGCGACAGCGACAACCACAATCACCAGGGCGATCAGTGCCTTCTTCAAGTCGCGGCCTCCTTTCAAGGCATCTCGACACATCCTGTGGCTGCGCCGGAGCGCGGCCCCTACGTCGGATCAGTCGTTCAGTCGGACTCTCTTGCCGGGGCGGGCGGCTGGGCCTCGATCTTCAAGACCACCACCGGGACCTTGGCGCGCGCCTTGAAGGTGTCGGCATCGGCGTCGCTTCCTAGCCTGTTGCCGCCGAGCAGGGTTCCGTAGTGCATGGGAATCGCAACCTTGGGTTTGATGATGTTGGCCGCCTCGGCGGCCTCCTTGGCGTTCATGGTGTAGGTGCCGCCCACGGGCAGCAAGGCGACGTCGGCCTTGATGCTCTTCATCTCGGGTATGATGTCGGTGTCGCCCGCGTGATAGATCGCCCGGCCGCCGGAGTGCACGATGTAGCCTACGTAGCCCTTGTCCTTGGGGTGGAACTGCTTCTTGAGATTGTAAGCGGGGACCACCTCGATGCGGACCCCCGCGACGGTCAGGGTGTCGCCGGGCTTCACCGCCTTGAAGGTCCCGAGCTTGGAAAGTTCATCCTTCGCCGCCGCTATCGAGACTATGATCGTGGATTTCCCGACGATCTTCTTGAGATCGGCCGGTGAGAGATGATCGGAGTGATCATGGGTTATGAGCACCAGGTCGGCGGTCGGGAGGCCTGCGCCCAGCTGAAACGGGTCGATGTAGATCCGCTTGCCGTCATCGACAAGGAACGCCGCGTGTCCGAGCCATCGGATCCCCGTGGTGAGGCCTGCGGGGCCGCCGACTGCCTTGGCGGTGTCGCCGGGTGTGGTTGCACCTGTCGCGTCCGATTCGTGATAGGTATCCGCCTCGTACGCCTTGTCCGATCGCTCCACGTCACCCTCTTCCTCGGCCACCGCCGCGACCGCGAGGGCCAGAGCCAAGACCATAGCCAAGACCAGAGCCGGAATCAGAGCTGGAACCAGGATCCGATGAACGCGAAGCTTCATGGGGGTCACCTCCATGACTCAAAGTCAAAGGGTCTCTATGAGTGTCTGCGCAGTGTCTGCGCACAGGGGATCGCGCGTCGGTTCGAATCATAAACCAGGCGGGTGGCAATGGCAAGGCAAAAGCCCGGAGCAGGCGCCTGGATCGGGGTATCAGAGCCTGTACCAGAATCCTGAGACAGAACCTGGTCTCGCTTCAGGGGAGGTGCCTTTTTATGACTATCAGGTCACCGGATAATGTAATCGATGCCCACGGCTAGGATCATGTCCGATCTCGAGTAGGTATCGGTGACCCGGGCGGGCGCTGCCGTGTCCGAGCTCGACCCAAAGGGGAGAACAGTCGGCACAGCCTGATAGTGGTCATACTCCTTACCATCCTCGCGGTATCGGATAAACGAGCATCCGATATTGAGCGCGATATTCGGGGTGATGAGATATTGCCCGCCGAATCCCACGGTGTGCGAATCCAGACTGAACCGGATAAGGGATTGAAAATCCTCGCTCACGCCGGTCTTGCCGAGCATGTATCCGGCGCTCAGTAGCAGACTCTTGTTCAATGAGTATTCTGCTCCCGCCGCCAGCTCGAAGGAATTGGCGTCGATGATGTCGCTATTGTCAACCGCTTCTCCCGCTGCATTCACCAGGCCGTAATTCGCACTCCTGTCGAAGTAATAGTTCAATCCCGACGAAAACACACATCGGGACTTGCCGGAATATGAAACGCCCAGGGAGAGCATGGCCGGGAGGTCGCTCCGAACATTGGCGCCATCGGGATAAGAACCGAACTGGTCCACTCGAGTGTCGTTCTCCAGCTCCAGTCTTGTCGCAAATTCATATTTGACCGCGACGGTCCAATTCCGGGCGAGGTTCAGATTCAATCCCAGGATCGGGGCGAATCCCGCTCCTGTCTGAGTCACGTCCAGCTCTCTATCACCGGTTAACCACTGAATTCCAGCCATCAGATCGGCATTGGCGGCATAGTAGGTTGCGGCGTCTTCGTAATAGGTATGAACCTGATTCATGCGCAGGGCGGCGATTTGTGCCGGACTCAAGCCAAGATTAGCAAGCGCGCTCTCGTATTGCGCCCGCTGGGCGGATGAGATATAGCCCGCCGATTGCACCTGGGCTAGAGTGAAATTGCCGGCGCCGGCCGAAATCAGCGACTGAACACCGGCAGCCGCGCTGGAATAGGATTGTGATTTGGATGTGAACGAGGCGCCGTTTTGAGCGGCAAACACATCCGCCCGCCTGTAACTGCCGTCGTACCCCGTGGTGGGATTAATGAGTATATCGTTGATGCCTCCACGATAGGTTCTCTTAACCCTGACCAGCCGGCCGCCGCCGAACAGAGAGAGGGTTGGGTTGATTTCATGAGAGACGCCCAGCTGATAGCCGAAACTGGCAGAGGTCTCCTTGAAAGCCATCTCTACAGAATAGCCGGTCACGCCGAAGGCCGGCTGCAGGGCAGGGACAAGGTCAGAGAAGATCATCTCAAAGGCGGGCAGTCCTCTGCGGTAATCAGTGCCGCCAATGCCGCCAATGGGATTGAAGCCAAAGGAGAGCGCTGTCTTGTTGATCTTATAGGCGGCGAAGAATCCCGGAAAGAGCGCGGCGTTAGCGTCCGCGGGGAACATCGCTGAGGGCGCACCATTCAAGTAGGAGTAATCGTTCTCGACCTGTCTGTCGCTGAAGACGAACTGGTTGTTGAGCGAAAAGTGCCAGCCGTTGGTCAACCGGGTGAGGCCTGCGGGATTGTAATGGACACCATCGATACCCAGAGTGGCGTTGCGGGCAGGCATGCGGACAAAGCCGGCGCTCTGGTTGACGTTGGTCATGATGCCGGCGTGGGCCATTCCGGCTTCGAGCAACAGCATGGCAATCAGGGTGAGTAGTTCTCGCCGCATGGATCGTGCCTCCATCGAGTAGTCCGCCGCGACTTCCCAGTGCTTGATGACGCTGATAATGCAAAGAATAGCATAGGATCGCAAGAGAATTGAACACAACCCTGAGAAAACCCGGGCTTGATTAAGCCGGGCGCCGGGCGTAGAATGATCGCGGTTAGAGTGATTGCCGGAAGAGGAGGGGCATCCGCAGTACCAGGTTGATTTGAATGGGTGCCTGACTTTGTTTCAGGCAGAGTGAAGGCAGTGAGCACCGGCGGCGGAGGGTCGGATGCCCAAAGGTTCCAAGGTTGCGCGTCGGGCGAGTCTGGCTGCGCGCTCAAAGCGCCGTAGACCGGCTAAGCGCCGGAAGGTCGTGAAGAGCCGGGCGCCGGCGAAACGCCGGAAGGCGGTGAAGCGCCGGACACCGGCAAGACGACCGAAGTCGGCTAAGCCCTCCAGGCGCTCCAGGCCGGTGCGGCGGGCAAGACCGGCGACGCCAGGCCTGCCAGGCCCCGAGCGGCCCGAACGGCCGGCGCACCCCGAGCGACCGGACCGCCGTGCCGCATCCGAGCGAGCCTCACAACTCACCCTCACGTTCGAAGTCTCACGTTCCTGCAATCTGCGGTGCCAGTTCTGCTACAACTCCTGGAAGATAAGGGGCAGGCGAGAGGCTGGCGAGGTCTCCACCGCTGATGCGCTGCGCATCCTGGCCAAGGCCATAGACGAAACCGGTTGCGGGGAGATCACGCTGTCGGGCGGGGAGCCGCTCCTCAGGGACGACATCTTCGAGATCGTCAGGTTCATCAAGAAGCGCGGGGTCAAGGTCGCTCTCGTGACCAACGGCACGCTCTTGACCGACCAGCGGGTGGACAAGTGCATCGGCGAGGGCGTGGACCTCTACCAGGTATCGCTGCTGAGCGACCGCGAGGAACTGCACAACGAACTCGCAGGGCGGGATTCCTTCCACAAGGCCGTGGAAGGGATAATCAACCTGCGCAACAAGAACGCCACGGTCCACACCTTCTTCGTTGGGACACGCCGCAACATCACCACGTTCAGGGGCGCTCTGGAGCTCAACGTGCTCTTGGGCGTCCGCAACGTCGCTCTGGGCAGGTTTGTGCCGGGCGGCGAGGGCATGAAGCGGTGGAAGGACCTCTTGCCCCCGCCGGATATGGTCCAGGCCGCGCTGGATTCCGCCAGCGAGCTTGCCAGGCGCTACCCGGTCGCGATCTCGATATCCACGCCGATCATGCCGTGCCTGGTGGACGTCGCCAGGCATGACAACATCACACCCGGGTTCTGCACCGTCGGCCGCAAGACCACGCTCTTCGCCATCGACCCTGTGGGGAATGTCAAAGTGTGCAGCCATTCCCCGACGGTGCTGGGAAACATTCTCGAGAAACCCTTCAAGGAAATCGTGAAGCACCAATTCCTGAGGGACTTCGTGGAGATCCTGCCGGCCTTCTGCCGTGACTGCGAGGCCGCCTCGATCTGCCGCGGGGGCTGCCGTTCGTCGGCGCACCTGTGTTACGGTTCGTTCGAAGCCGAGGACCCCTACCTGTGGACCTGGAAGGCCAGAGCCGACAAGAACTCGCCCGCGGTCGCGCGGCTGGTGTCCAAGGCGTCCAAGGGAATGTCCGGCGCAAGGTGAAGCGCTACCTTCAAGGACACCGTTGAGGTCAACGCCCTGCTGGGCGTGGAGTGGGTGCTCTTCAATCGAATCCATGTGAAGAAGATCCAGTAGACCTCTGCTTGATTGTTTCACCCGCGAATCGCCTGTGGTAGCATGCTGCCATGCTGAAGATCGCCAACGCGTGTCTGTCGCGGTCGTGGGGCAGGCTCGAGATGGCCGCGCCGGGAAGATGTCGGGGAACGAATGCGAGAAGACATGAGGCGACACATGAGGCGAGGCACTCCGGCTTCCGCTAGTCACAATGCCGATCTGGAGTCCGACCTGGCCTCTCGGCTGCCTGGCTTGGAGCGCGAAGCCGCCTTCGAGTTCCTGCGCTCGTCCGGGCCTGGCGGGCAGAACGTCAACAAGGTCTCCACTGCGGTAAGGCTGCGCTTCGACATCACGCAGTCGGCGTCGCTGCCTGAAGACGTGAAGCAGCGGCTGGTGCGCCTCGCCGGTGGCAAGGTGACACGCGAGGGCGTGCTCCTGATCGAGGCGCGCCGGTTTCGCACCCAGGACAAGAACCGGCAGGACGCCCTGGAGCGGCTGCGGGCCCTGGTCCGCAGGGCCGCAATCAAGCCCAAGCGCCGCAAGCGGACACGGCCCACCGCGAACTCTCGGGAGAGGCGCCTCGAGGCCAAGCGTCGCAGGGCCGCCCTCAAACGCCGGCGTTCCTCGCGCTCCGAGGACTGAGAGGCCGGTCCGGGGCCAATCGGAGATTTGAAAATCGGGAAGTTTTGACTTTGCGCAACCAGTGTGGTATAATCATTTTACGTAAGGAGTTCCACAGGCGTTTTTCGGCACAAGAGCAGGGCCACGTAACAAACCACTGGGACGCGAGCGAGCGGCATATCTGTGTCTTCCTGACGGGGGTGTACTTATGAGGCGTTGGATCGCTTTGGGCGCGGTGGGCGTCTTTGCTTTGACTTCAGTTCTCGCCACGACTGCGATGGCGCGCAAGCCGATTCGCAACAACTTCTTCGCGCTTTATCCCATGGCGACAGGCTCCAAGCTGGACAACCTGCCAAGCAAGTCGGGCCACTGCGGCGTGTGTCACTTCGATTTCAACGGAGGCGGCCCGCGCAATCCCTACGGGCTTGGTGTGGAGGTTGGCCTCAACAACGGCCTCTCCAACGAGCAGGCCATTCTGGCAATTCAGAATGTGGACTCCGACGCTGACGGCTTCGTCAGTCTCACCGAGATCACCAGCACCGTCTTCGGAAACACGCCAACGTTCCCGGGTCTGACCAGCGCCAACAAGGGCAACACCGTCAACATCCCCCTGGCCGAGATCGAGCCCTATCTCACCCCGAGCGGCGGAAGCGACATCACGCCCCCGGCGGTCACAGTGAGCTCGCCCAACGGCGGCGAGAGCATTCAGGCCGACTCCTACTTCGCCGTAAGCTACAGCGCCACGGACGCAAGCGGCATATCCCACATCAACGTGCTCATGTCCGACGATGGCGGGCTTACCTGGAAGCCGGTGGCCCTGAACCAGGCTGCAGGAACCGGTTTCTCCTGGTTTGTCCCCAACAGACCGGGCGCGAGCCGGATCAGGGTGGAGGCGGTGGACAATGCCGGCAACACCGGCTTCGACGACAGCAACGCCGACTTCACGATCTTGGCCAGGCCGGCCGGTTACGTCCCCACAACCCTGCGTGACGTGGACATGCCTGGTACTCAGCCCCACGAGGGCGCGATCCTCGAGGATCCGGATGTCGCTTGCGCATCATGCCACGGCAACTACGATGTCGCCAACGAGCCGTGGTACGTCTGGCGCGGGAGCATGATGTCTCAGGCGGCGCGCGATCCCTTCTTCTACGCCTGCATGGCCGTCGCCGAGCAGGACGCCCCGTCAGTTGGCGACATCTGCATCCGGTGCCACACTCCCGGAGG
>JBAQHK010000173.1:0-3026 GCA_049288275.1 bacterium
CTCAACCGGCAGGGCGAGGGCATCTATGACAAGATGAACGGGATAGGGGCTCACGAGGTGATAATCGAGACCCCCGATCACGAGAAGTCGCTGGGAGATCTCGAGGAGGGCGCCATGATCGAGGTGCTGGAGGCGTGGCGCGAGCGGATGATAGATCTCAAGCGCGACGGCAGGTTCAAGTACATCCTGATATTCAAGAACCACGGAGAGGCCGCGGGCGCCTCGCTCGAGCATTCGCACACCCAGCTGATAGCCATGCCCATCGTGCCCAAGCGCGTCGCCGAGGAGATCGAGAACTCCCGGAAGTACTTCGATTTCAAGGAGAGGTGCATCTTCTGCGACATCGTGTCCCAGGAGATAATGGACGACGTCAGGGTGGTGATATCCAACGAGGCTTTCCTGGCCATAGAGCCGTTTGCCCCCCGGTTTCCCTTCGAAACCTGGATTCTCCCCAAGACCCACGAGGCGGCCTTCGAGGAGATCGACAGAACCGGAATACAGATGCTGGCCAGACTCCTCAAGGAGATTCTAATGCGGCTGGACACCGCACTCAACAGGCCTCCATACAACTTCATTCTGCATACCCTGCCGTGCCAGGGCGACAACAGGAGCTGGTACCACTGGCACATCGAGATCATGCCCAAGCTGACCAAAGTCGCCGGATTCGAGTGGGGTTCGGGTTTCTACATCAATCCGACCGCCCCTGAGGAAGCATGCAAGTATCTCAGGGAGATAGCGATAGCGAGCCTCAGACGTTAGGCAACCTAGTGAGGGACCAATCCATGAAGTCCAACCTCTCCATATTGATGATAGCAGCTGAAGCCCACCCGCTGGCCAAGGTCGGCGGGCTGGCCGACGTAATGGGCGCGCTGCCCAAGGCACTGGTGGGACTGGGCCACGACGTGAGGATAGCTCTGCCTCACTACAAGTCGATCAAGCGCGCCAAGATCAGGACCGAGAAGGTGCCGGGAGTGGACAAAATCGAGATCTCGCTCGGCGGCGTCACCAGGGTCTTCGCCGTTCGCAAGACGCGGCTGCCCGGAGCACCGGTGGGGGTGATACTGCTGGGCAACGACGACCTGTTCGGTCGCGATGGAATCTACGCCGACCCGGCCACCGGCAAGGACTTCCCGGACAACGCCGAGCGGTTCGTCTTCTTCTCCAGGGCGGCGTTGGCCGCGGTCGAAGCCGCGGGTTGGGCGCCCGACGTGATCCACTGCCACGACTACCAGGCCGGCTTCGTCCCGGCATGGCTCAAGACAGCCGGCTGGCCAGCCGGGGCCCTCAGAGACGCGGGGACGGTCTTCACCATTCACAATCTCGCGTACCAGGGCGTGTACCCCGCCGAGGTCGGTCGCGCGGCCGGATTCGGCGACGACTTGCTGCGCCCGATGGGAGCCCTTGAGTTCTACGGCAACGTCAACATGATGAAAGCCGGCATAGTCTTCGCCGACACCATCACCACCGTCAGTCCAACTTATTCCAGGGAGATACAGACGCCCGAGTTCGGCTACGGTCTGGAGGGGGTCCTGCGATCTCGCGCGAGCGACCTTCTGGGCATCCTCAACGGCGCCGATTACGGTGTCTGGGATCCTGCGGTGGACAAGCTGATCCCCTGCAGGTACTCCCGCGACAATGTCGCGGGCAAGTCGGCCTGCAGGAGGCACCTGGTCGAGCGGACCGGGCTCAAGGCCGACGCCGTGACTCCGTTGGTGGGCATGGTCTCGCGAATGGTCGATCAGAAGGGATTCGACATAGTGATGGAAGCCATGGATGCGATCATGGGGCTTGGGGTCAATCTGGTGGTGCTGGGCACCGGGGAGACGAGATACCAGGACGCCCTGAGCTCATACGCCAAGCGTTTTCCCAAGCGCGTCTGGGTGAAGGTCGGGTTCGACGAGGAGCTGGCCCATCTGATAGAGGCCGGCTGCGACATGTTCTTGATGCCTTCCAAGTACGAGCCCTGCGGCCTCAATCAGCTGTACAGCATGCGATACGGAACCGTTCCGATCGTCAGGAAGACCGGCGGTCTCGCGGACAGCGTGTGGGACTACGACGGCACCGAGCGTTCCACAGGATTCGCCTTTGAGGAGTACAGTGCGAGGGCGCTCGTCGGGGCGATGGAGCGTGCGGTGAAGACGTTCGCGGCCGGGGATCTGTGGCCGAGACTCGTGGATCAGGCGATGGCTCAGGACTTCTCCTGGGAGCGTTCCGCCCGGATTTACCAGGACACCTACGCCGCGATGCTCGACAGGAAAAGAGCGGTGAGCGCGAGTGAGCCCTAACCTGGTTTCCATCGTCGTGCCTGCTTACAACGAGGCAGGGCGGATCGGTGAGTCCCTGAGGAGGATAGCCGGGTACGCGGATGCCAAGGGCTTGAGCGTCGAGATAATAGTGGTGGACGACGGCAGCGCCGACGGGACCGCAGAGGTTGTCGACGGTCTTGCCGCGCGGGACCACCGAGTCAGGCTGGTCCGCAACCTGACCAACCTGGGCAAGGGAGGGGCGGTCAGGCGGGGAGTCAAGGCATCGGTGGGGGAGTGGGTTCTCTTTTCCGACGCCGATCTGTCCACGCCCATAGAGGAGCTGGAGAAGCTCGTTCCGTGGCTGCAATCCAACGACTTGGTGATCGCGTCGCGCTCCGCGCCCGGCGCCGATGTGATGGTCCATCAGCCGCGCTACAGGGAGTTGATGGGGAGGGCTTTCAACCTGGTGGTTCGCGCTCTGCTGGTCAGGGGCATGATCGACACGCAGTGCGGGTTCAAACTCATGACCAGGAGGGCGGCCGACCAGATATTCGCGAGGCAGCGCATCGATTCCTTCAGTTTCGACGTGGAGATGATCCTGGTCGCGAAGAGGCTTGGCATGGCGGTCAAGGAGGTCCCGGTTCGATGGGTCAACTCCCCGGCCTCCCGGGTTCACCCGGTTCTGGACTCAGCGGAGATGCTTCTTGACCTCCTCCTGATAAAGGCTTATGATATTTTAGGTTTTTACGGAAGACCAAGCAGGCGGGAATAGCTCAGTTG
>JBAQHK010000174.1:0-2323 GCA_049288275.1 bacterium
CGCTTACACTTACGTCCGCCATCTGGACGACCTGTACCTCGTGGAGGGGCTGAAGTAGTGGTGCCTGTCACGATCTGCCCTTGAAATAGGTCTTACAGCAGCCCTTAGACCATCCCACATCACCGCGCCCCGGGACACCTGCCCGAGGAGCCAACGCCATTCCAGGGTCTCAGTGCGCGGTCAGACAGCCATTGCTACTGTTCTCGCCGATAAGTAGCTGCGCATCATACTCCACACTACGTCTTGTCCACTAGCCCCAGGCAGAGCAGAAACCTCTTGTGCCTCGGCCAGCCTCGGCATAGAATGGGCTTCACGCGAGTCCGGGCTGTCCGATGATGTGCACCATGCTGGACTGAGAAGGGTGTTGCAGAAGCCCTCTCTGCAACGGCAAGTACAAGCGCGAGGCTGCTATGCACAGCAAGCCAGGTGGCGAGGAAATCCAGTCGCATGCCCTCGCGAGTGGCGCGCTTCTCTCCCATTACAAGATAATCGAGAAGATCGGCGCAGGTGGCATGGGCGAGGTTTACCGCGCCAGCGACACTCGGCTGGGCCGCGACGTGGCGATCAAGGTGTTGTCCCCGCATCTGGCTGCGACGCCCGAGGTCCGCGCCCGCTTCGAACGCGAAGCTCGCACCATATCTCAACTCAACCATCCGCACATTTGCACGCTCCACGATATTGGCCACCACAAGGGGATGGACTATCTGGTAATGGAACTGCTTGAGGGAGAGACCCTCGCCCACAGGCTGGAGAAGGGGCCGCTGGCAGTGCCGCTGGTGCTCTCGATCGGGGCCGAGATCGCCGAGGCCCTGGATGTGGCGCACCGGCGCGGGATCATCCACCGGGACCTCAAGCCCGGCAATGTCATGCTGACCAAGGCCGGGGTGAAGTTGATGGACTTCGGCCTGGCGCGGGCGAGTGCCATCGCGCCGGCTGGCGGGGCGGAGCCCGACTCGCCGACGATGAGCCGGCCCCTGACTGCTGAAGGCACGATCGTAGGCACCTTCCAGTACATGGCGCCGGAGCAGTTGGAAGGTAAAGAGGCCGATGTCCGCTCGGATATCTGGGCGTTGGGCTGCGTGCTCTATGAGATGGCCGCGGGAAAGGTGGCGTTCGAGGGCACGAGCTCCGCATCGCTGATCGCGGCAATAATGGAGCACGAGCCGCGGCCAATCACCGAGCTCCAGCCCCTCACCCCACTGGCGCTCGATCACTTAGTGAAGCGCTGTTTGGCAAAGGATGCTGAGACGCGCTGGCAGAGTTCACGCGACGTGATGCACGAGCTCAAATGGATTGCCGAAGCCGGCTCGCGCGCGGATGCCCCTGCCGTTTCCGCCTCCCACCGCAGGGGAGGCGTCCTGCCATGGGCCATAGCGGGTGCGGTGGTCGCGGCCGCCGTGCTTGCGGCAGTGTACCTTGGGGATCGCCTGATAGGTGGCCGGCACGAGCCCCCTGCATTCACCCGGCTGACATTTCAGAGGGGGTGGGTCGCGAGTGCCCGCTTCGCCCCGGACGGCAAGAGCATCTATTACAGTGCCGCGTGGGATGGGCACCCCCACGAGATATACGAGACCCGGACCGACCTCTCGGTCACTCGTTCCCTCGGCTTGCATGAGACCTGGCTGCATGCGGTCTCCCGTGCGGGCGATCTGGCTGTGGGAAGAAACGCCGCCTACTACTTGGGGTATAACGGCGGGCCCCTGGCGGTCGTTCCTGTCTCCGGGACGGCCCCTCGCGATGTGATGGCGAATGCCACCCAATCTGATTGGGCACCTGATGCCAGAACCCTGGCCATAGTGAGGCGAGTCGGTGGCGAGGATCATCTGGAGATGCCACCGGGCCGCGTCCTCGTCGCAACCTCAGGTTGGCTTGGTGATATCCGTATCTCTCCCGACGGCCGCAAGATTAGTTTCGCCGAGCATTCTGTTATGAATGACGGCAGGGGCAACGTTGCGGTGGTGGATATGGCTGGTCACAAGACCAATCTGACCGGCGAGTTTGCGGACGTGCATGGGCTCGCATGGTCAAGTGACGGGCGGGAGATTTGGTTCTCTGCCGCAGCGGCAGGTGCGAGGCACGGTTTGCGAGCCGTGACTCTGGACGGCAGGCTGCGTACAGTGGCTCAATTCCCGGCAAATGTGATTCTCAAAGACATAGCTCCAGATGGCCGGGTGCTGCTCGTATCCTCGCGAGCACAAACCGGCATCCGCGGCAAGTCCCTTGCCGACGAAGAGGAGAGGGAGCTTGGTTGGCTCGATTGGCCTTGGCCCAAGGCGTTATCGGCGGACGGAAAGATGTTGCTTCTCGATGACCAGGGCGAGAC
>JBAQHK010000175.1:0-5492 GCA_049288275.1 bacterium
AGCTCGGCCTGGCCCAGGACGCTCCTCAGGGTGGTCTGCGACAGCTGAGAGGTCGCGTAGAGGTAGTCCTCCACCTCGGTGATGGCCTTCGAGGGATCCATCACCCTGAAGTACACCACCGCGTTCACCTTGACCGACACGTTGTCCTTGGTGATCACGTCCTGGGGCGGGACGTCCATCACCAGCATCCGCAGGCTGACCTTGACCGGCCTGTCGATTATGGGGACCAGGAGGATCAATCCCGGGCCCTTGGCCTTGATCAGGCGCCCCAGCCTGAAGATCACCGCGCGCTCGTATTCCCTCATCACGCGGATCGAATTCGCAAGGATGAAAAGCACAACAAACGCCACCACTATGAAAGGCATCATCTCAATTCCCCCTTCCGGTCCGGTCTGCGGAGACCGCTCGCCTGACTTCAAGCTTGAGCCCGTCCACCCTGGTCACCTCGACCGCGTCTCCCCTGGCGATCCTCTCCGCGCTCGCGGCCGTCCACAGCTCGCCGTGGACGAAGACTTGGCCCGTGCGGTCTATGTCGGTGGTCGCCACCCCTCGCTCGCCCACCAGGCCCTCCTCTCCGGTGGTGGGCTTCCTGGCCTGGGCCCTCAGGCCCGCCCCGACCGCGAAGACGAAGAAGGCCGCAGTCGCCAGCACCGCCGGCACTATCACCTTGTACGAGATCTTCAAGAACGGCCCGGGTGACTCGATCAGCATCAGCGATCCCAGGAACATGGACACCACCCCCCCTATGGTCAAGAGGCCGGCGCTGTGGACCTTGACCTCGGCTACGAACATGCCGAGCGCCAGGACCATCAACAGCAGGCCCGCGTAGTTTATGGGCAGCATCTGGAAGGAGAAGAAAGCCAGAATCAGGAAGATCGCCCCCAGCACCCCGGGGAATATCGACCCGGGATTGGAGAGCTCGAAGAACAGGCCGTAGAATCCCAGCACCAGTAGCAAGTAGGCCACGTTGGGATCGGACAGTATCCCGAGGATCCGCCAGCGCAACCCGGTCTTGACTGCCTCCACCTGAGCTCCGGCCGTTGCGAGCCGTCCTCCCTTGGCAGCGTCCACCTCCCGGCCGTCGATCCTGGCCAAGAGGTCCTCCAGGCTTTCGGCCACCAGGTCGATCGCGCCCAGCTCCAGAGCCTCCTCGGCGGTCGCGGTCGCGCTCTCCCTCACCGTCTTCTCCGCCCACTCCTGGTTCCTGCCCTTCTTGGCCGCCAGGCCTTTCACATACGAGGCGCTGTCGTTCACAATCTTGGCCATGGTCTCGGCATCGACCTCGCCCTGGCCGATCGTCACAGGATGCGCCGCTCCTATCGAGGTTCCCGGGGTCATGGCGACCACGTCCGCGCTCATCGCGATGAAGACTCCCGCCGAGGCGCACCGCGCCCCGCTCGGGGACACGTAGACCACCACGGGCACCCGGCTGGCGAGGACGTCCTGAACGATCGCCCTCATCGAGGTGTCCAATCCGCCGGGGGTGTCGATGCCGATCACCAGGCAGGCCGCGCCTTCCCGTTCAGCAATCTTGATCTCCTGCCCTACGAAGCGCGCCGGGACCGGCCCTATCGCCCCGTCGATCCTTATCGCGCGGACAACCGGCGCCTCCGCAAATACCCGGGGCGCGGCCCACATCACGGCCGATAAAGAGGCCAGAACTATAAGGAAAACCCGCCTCATCAGGCTACCTCGAAGAGATCTCCTTCGCGAGTATCCATGATTAGGAAGGCGTAGTCAACCACGGCCTTCTCCGGCGCGCCCTGGAGAGCCCGGTCCATCCGCCTCAGGAAGGCGGCCTTGAGGCTCACCTCGACCACCCTCTCGCCCTGGGTGAAGCGCGCGCGGACCAGCCTGGGATGCGCCCTCAAGGTGATGTTGCCCTTGCCCATCGTGCACCCGGTCGAGTACTGGACACCGTCAACCAGACAGGACTTCGGCGGCTCCGGCCGGGTGGTGATTTCCGCGAAGGTGTCAAAAGGCGACCGCCCGAGCACCTCATTGGCCAGAAGCCCCATCCTCAGACCTATGGCCAGGAAAGGTCCTATGTGGCCGTGGAACCGCCCCGCCGCCTTCAAGAGGGGATTCTCCGTCGCCGCGCTTCGCCGACTCGGGCCGCCGGCCCGCTTGCGCGCCCGGCTCACCGCACTGCCCGACCTCACCCGCTCGGCCCGCTTCGAGCCCGAACCCGACCGCCGCGCCGCGGCCCGGGCCGTCACAGCCCCAGCTCCTCGGCTATTTGCTGCATCGCCGCCAGGGAGATCGCGACAAACTCCTCGAGGCCGACGCCCATCTCCTCGCAGCTCCTGATCTGCTCGCGGTTGGCGCCCGCGGCGAAGCGCTTCTCCTTGAATCGCTTGAGCACGAACTCGGCGTCTATCGCGCCGATCTTCTTCGAGGGGTGCATCAGGGCCGCGGCGACCACCAACCCGGTCAGGGGGTCCACTGCATACAGGGCCCTGTCCATCCTTGTCTCCAGGTTGCGATGGCCGGCGTGGGACTCCACCGCCCCGAGCACGTCCTCACTCACACCCATCTGCCTTAGATAGGCCGCCCCCACCACCCCGTGCCGCGCGGGATCGCCGACGGTCTCGTCGTAGTCAATGTCGTGCACCAGCCCCGCCAGAGCCCACGCCCCCCGATCCTCGCCGAACCTCTCGGCCATGGCCCCCATCACGGCCTCCACCGCCAGCATGTGCTTCACCAGTCTGTCGTTCTTCACTTTGGCCTTCACCAGCTCAATGGCTTCTTCCCTCTTCAAGGATCTCTCCTTTCACCGATCACGCTCGCCGGCTCCTGCGCCATCGTCGGGCCGATCCTACACCACCGGCGAGCGGGCTTCCATCACCTTCTTGACCGCATCTATCCACGGGCGCCAGTCCGCAGGCGGCTCGTCCTCCAACACGTGCTTGAAGGCCTGCTCCCTGGCCTTGAGCATCAGGTCCAGGTCCTCCGGCAGCGACGCGAACTTGAGATCGGGTATGCCATGTTGCCTGGTGCCAACCACGTCGCCCGGCCCCCTCAGCACCAGGTCCTTCTCCGCCACCTCAAAGCCGTCGAAGGTGGACTCCAGCGTTGCGAGCCGCTCCCAGGCGCGCTCGCTGGCCGAGTCCGAGACTACCAAGTAGGAGAATGACTCGGCAGCGCTACGCGCGACCCTTCCCCTCATCTGGTGCAGCTGCGCAAGCCCGAACCTCTCGGCCTGGTCGACCACAAGCACCGTGGCCGCAGGTATGTCCATCCCCACCTCCACCACCGAGGTCGCAACAATGAGGCCGATCCGGTTTGACACGAAGCCCTTGAGGATCCTCGCCCGCTCCTCCCGGCTGGTTCTGCCGGTGAGGATCGCGGTCCGGCGACCGCCTGGGATGAGGCCGTCCATCTCTCGCCTGGCGCTTCTGACGTTCACCAGGTCGGCCGAGGTCTCCTCCAGGGCCGGACAGACGTAGAAGCCCTGCAAGCCGCGGCCTATGATCGAGGCGACCTCGCCCAGGGCCTCGGCGCGCGCTTCCTGCTTCACCACTCGGGTGGTGTGGCGGCCTCTGCCGGGAGGCAGCTCGTCTATAACGGTTATGTCCAGGTCCCCGTAAGCGGTGAGCGCCAACGTCCTCGGGATCGGGGTCGCGCTCAAGACCAGCAGGTGGGCGAGCGGCACGTCCCGGATCAGCTTGGTGCGCTGCAGCACACCGAAGCGCTGCTCCTCATCCACAATCACCAGCCGCAGGTCGTGGAACTTCAGGCGCTCCGCCAGCAGGGCGTGCGTGCCGACCACCACCCTGGCCGCGCCTCGGGCGATCGCGGCCTCCGCCAGGGAACGTTCCTCGGGCGGCGCGCCCCCAAGGACCAGCTCCACCCGGTGGCCCAGCGGCTCGAGCAGCCGGGCCAGCGTACCCCGGTGCTGCTCAGCCAGAATCTCGGTCGGGCAGAGCAGGGCCACCTGTCCTCCCCGGTTTGCGACAAGCGCGGCGCCGAGGGCGGCGACCACCGTCTTGCCGCACCCGACGTCGCCCTGTATCAGCCTTCTCATGGGGCGGCCTCCGGCAAGATCGCGCACCACCTCAGCGAGCGCCGCGGTCTGGGATCGCGTGAGGGCGAACTTGAGCAGCGAAGTCAGGGCTTCAACTTCCCCCGGGACGGCGTCGCCCTCGCCGCCGGCCTCGCGCTTTCCCTTCCTCGCAAGGGCGAACAGGGTCTGAAACAGCAGCATCTCGTCGAAGGCCAGGCGCCGCCTGGCGGCCTCGGCCTGCTTAAGCGACGATGGAAAGTGAATCCTGGCCACCGCCACGGCAAGCCCGGGGAGCCCCAGCGCCCTCATGGCGCTCGCGGGAACAAGGTCGGTGAGTTCGCCCGCCGAGGTATCGATGGCCGACATCGCAAGCGCCCTCAACATCTTCTGGCTGAAGCCCGACCTGGTGCGATAGACGGGAACGATTCTTCCGGTGCTCACCAGTTCGGCGTCGGCGGACTCATACTCGGGATGAACCATGGAAGGCCCGCCGCGGTCGGTGCGGACCGTGCCGCTCAGGACGAAGTCCGCGCCCGGTTTGAAGACGTTCTTGAGGTAGGTTTGATTGAACCAGACGCACTTGAGGATCCCGGTGCCGTCGGTCAGGGCGACGGAGGCCAGACGTCGGCCCCGCACGAACTTGATTTCAAAGGAGGCCACCTTGCCGGTCACAGTCTGAAGCTCGCCGTGCCTCAAGTCGGCTATGCGCGTGAAGGCCTGGCGATCGATGTACCTTGCCGGGGGGTAGGTCAGGAGATCGCCCACCGTGGCGATGCCCAGGGCCTTAAGGATATCCTCCCGCCTGGCGCCTACGCCGGGAAGACTGCGGACGCTCGCTTGGAGTCCGGATTCTGCATCACTTGGCGTCTTGGTTCTTCTCGCCGAAGAGCTCATTGAGCTCCTTAACCAAGGGTTCCGGCTCGACGCCGTGCATGCGGGCGCCCATCTCTATGGATTCGCCCGCGGCTCCCATGCAACCAATGCAGCCAAGATTGTACTTCATGAACACCCTTATGGCCTGGGGGTGAGCCTTCAAGACGTCTTCGATTATCGTGTCTTTGGTAACCTGCATCGTTCCCTCCGGGATCGAGCCGCACCGGCGGCTGTGTCGTGCTTGAAAATACCAGGTGACCGGAGCCTTGTCAACCGCAAGCCGTCGGAGGTCCTCTAAGACCGCGGCCGAGGCCGGGGACGCGGAGGACACTCAGCAACGCGAATAGGATTGCGTGAAGTTCCCCTGTCTCTTAAGGGAAGTGTGGAAGGGGATCACAAACGGAGTGTTCTTTCCCAACCTCGGGTGGATGTGCAGGAAGCGTGAGTACGCAGAGGTATGCAGGTTATTGGGGATCTGCCAATAGAACCCAGGGAGCGCGACCGAGAGAGTGGACGCAAGTTCACTCTCTTTTTCTTCCTCTAACTGCGGACCCGAAGAAGACCCATCTTTGCTAGTCTACCTGTAGTACCCTCGAATCCCCCCGGATTCTCC
>JBAQHK010000176.1:0-7354 GCA_049288275.1 bacterium
GCGCCGCTCCCCTGCCCCACTCGCCGACGCCGTCTGCCCGGGCAGGCGTCACAATCCCGCGCGCGGAGCCGTCGGAAGTCCCGACGGCCTCGACACCCGCCCGATCCGTGTCGACGAATGTCGCCTCTCCATCCGGGGACTCGAACCGCCAGTACAGGTGCTTGTCGCATCCCCTGACGAGCACGGGCTCTCCCGCTGCCTCATCCTCACCGAGCAGCCGAGCTCGCGCCTCCACTTTGCCGCGGGCCTCTCCAGCGGTGACCCGCGGGAAGGCAGGATGCCTGTAATTGAAGTCGTACCACAGCACGCGCTCCTGGTTTGCATCCACCCCGATCAGGCCGGTGACGGCCCCGTCGGAGCCGCGCACCGTGGCCAGGTTGTAGATAACCTGGAGCGTTCCGGCATCGAGGACCGGGTAGATGTCCCCGATCGAGGCGCCGGCGAGAGCTCGCTTGGGCACCACGTCGTCGCTTCCCGCAGCGAGCGCGCGAGCCAGCCCGGCCTCGGCCGTCGAGGCAACCCTGCTCAAGGACGGCTGGCTTCCGTGGGCGGCAGCCTGCAACGAGAACATGGCGGCGATCACCGCAACGACGGCTATCATCAGCTTCACGGATCTCACGGCGGGGCACCTCCTGCTTGATATGGATGTGGTTGTTCGAACTCGGGCCTTGGTACTCAGTCCATGCCGTACCACAGGCGTTCTGTCAGATTATACCACGTCCGACGCAGACGGCATAGCGGAGGAATTGCGAGATACCGGACTGCGTGCCGGGCTGGCCCTCGCCCTCATCGCTCGAGCAGGGCCGTGCCCTGTGACATCTCGTTCCGCTGCCTGCGCTACCTCAGGAAGCTCAGTTTGCCGGTGTGAACGGCCCCCTCAGACACCAACCTGTAGAAGTATATGCCGGCCCCGGCCGCTTGGCCCTCGGAGTCAGTGCCGTCCCAGGAAAGGCTGTGGTTGCCGGCATCAAGAGCCGTGGAGCCGAGATCCCGCACCAGCCTTCCTGCCACATCGTAGATCGCAAGCGACACCCGCGCCGACCGGCTCAGGGAGAAGTTGATGCCGGCGGTATCCTTGAACGGGTTGGGCCCGACCCAGGCCCTGACCTCGAGCGGCGTCACGGCGTCAACGCCTGCGCAGAACACGGTATCCAGCACGGCGCGGATCATGTAGTTGCCGTAGGCGCCGTTGTCGGCGTAGAAGCTGCCCCCGTAGTACATCAGGGTCCTCCCCGACCAGGGGCTGTTGGTATCGGAACCAAGATCGGAATTGTTGTGTTCGATGTAGAGCGCCCAGATGTCGCCCGAGGTGACAATCACACTGTCGGCGGTGAAGTCCTCGTAGGTCCAGGCGTAGGTCACCGCCCCCGTGGTGGTATGAACCGGGCTCAGGGGAAGCCGAGGCCAGCCGCTCACGCCGCTGGCATCAAGGATCTGGCACTTGAACTGAGGATTGTACGCGTCGCACCCCATTATCTCCAGGCCCCGAACCAGGGCCGGGTAGCGGTTCGGGGTAATCTTCACCGCAAAGCCGGAGTTGGGATATCCGTTCCAAGTGTAGCAGCCGTCGCGCCAGCCGTCGTCGTAGGCGATCTCGTCGTAGAGGGCGCCGCAGTCCACGTAGACAACCATAAGCGTCCTGCCGCCGTTCGCCCACGCCATGCTGCTCAAGCGCACTCCTGACGGCGCGCCCCGATAGGTGTGCGACGTGGGGGTTCGCACCCCATCGAAGTAATTGCATAACACATAGGGGAACATGTCGCCCCTGTCTGCGTAGTTGTTCGCGGTGCCGCAGTCCAGGTTGTAGCTGGCGTCGGGCTGCTCCAGGGCCACGAGGTAGTGGAAGCCGCCCGAGGTGCAGCTGCCGCCGTTCTCGCAGTCGTTATCGGTCCAGGTGTCGTCGTCCACGTGGAATATCATGAGTCCCTTCTTCTTAAGGCTCCTGTCGAAGCCCACCAGGGAATCATAGAACGCCACCAGGAAGTACTCGCTCTCGGCGCTGTTGGCGCCGAGCTTCAAGACCTGCTGGTTGGACTCGATCGGAGACAGGGTCACCATCTGTCCGCTCGCATTCTCCATCACCGTGGGCGTGAGCCAGCCCATCTGGATCTTGGACCAGGGGCACATGTGCGTGGGCCACCAGGGCGATGCCACGTCGCCACCCCAGCCGCCGTAAGCCATCAGCGCCCAGGCGCCGAGCCCCCAACCGGTGTAACTGGTGCAATATCTGCCGGTATCGTATTGGTCAGGTAGACCTAAGATGTGGCCGTACTCGTGGCAGTAGACACCGATATTGATGTGGGTCGCGGGCGTCGTCTTCTGCTTCTCAGGACAGCAGGCGTAGGTATCGACGGTGACTCCATCGTAGGTGCGGGCCGTGCCGCCCATGGAGCTGATCTTGCTGATGTGGCTCTGGATGTCGTTGGTGTTGAGGCTGGTCTCGCAGCCCTCACCGCTGTGCACGATGAATATGGACTCGGCGATGCCATCGCCGTCGTTGTCATACTGGGAGAAATCACATCCGGCCGCTTCGGCGGCATCCACCGCCTCCTCCACCAACTTGGCCACATTCTGGGGATAGGTTCCCCAACCCTTCTGGGCATTGCCGTAGTAGTTGCGGGTCTGCGATGCGGTGTACCAGCCGAGGGTCACGCCGGAGAGCTGGAGCTGGTTGTAGGAAACCTCGGCGTAGTACTGGGCGATCGTGCCCGTGGTCCAGCCGAGGAAGGCCATGCTGTCAAAGGACGCCCTGGAGAAGACACTGGGCAGGTCGCTGAACTTGATGAGTATGAGCAGGGCCTTGTAGCTGCCGATGTGGCCCATCTCGGGAATGGGCAGGGGCTCGTCCACGTAGACCGGCGGGCCGGCCAGCAACCCCTCGGAAAGCGCATAAGCGCCCCCGGCCTTCTCGAACTGCACCGGATCGATCGGCATTGCGGAGCAATCGCGGGGCGCGAGGGCCGCCGCGACAACCATCAACCCGAACACCAAGCCAACAGACGCCGAACCACGCAGGACGTTCATCTCGGACCTCGCAGGTTATGCCTATCCGTGTCAGATAGAGCCGCAGAGCGCCGTGGCTCCGCGCTGGCTTATTTGGCGACTTGTTGCCGCTCTTGCCGTTCTTTTGTGGCTGCTTTTACGGCTGCTCTTGTGGCTACTAGTGTACCGCAAAACCGGCCTCGAAGTCAAGGATTAGCGGTCTTGGCCGGCCTCCCGGAGCAGGGTGAAGACCTCACGGTAGACCTCCCGCACGGACTCCCCCGGCCGCGTCCGGCTGAGGGGTAGCCCCAGCACCGCCGCGCTGTAGCGGAAGGCGTCGGTCGCAACTACTACGCTGCCCAGGCCGGCGCGCTTGGAGAGCAAGGCGGTCCCGCTGTCCTGGACCTGGGCGTGCCTGTCATAGATCTCCAGCGCCGGGCTCAGATCCGTGCGGGTCGCGATGGCAATCTCGAGCCCGAAGCCCGCGAGAACCTGGTTGGCCGTGGAGCGGGGATTGGTGATACTGTCAAGCATGATGAGCACGCCGCCCTCCCGGACGTAGAGGGACGCGCGCTCAATCTCCCGCTTATCGAAGGGCCGCGTGGGGTTCACGATCACCAGAGCTTTGGGGCGCATCTCGGCCCCGGTGTCCGCCAGATCTCCGATTGTTCCACGGCGCGGGTGAAAGCCCGCGCGCTCGGCGCACATGTAGAGCTCTTCGAAGCGCTGGGACCTGGGCGCGGAGCCCGCTCCCAGGTGATCGTGGAAGGACGCCTCGGTGTGCCGGCTCTCAAACAGCACCACCGGAATCGGCAGGCGCGCCTGGACTTCGCCGTAGGCTGCGCTGTTGAGGCGCGAGACCGCCGCAAACCCCACCACCAAACCCGCCACAAGGCCGAGCGAACCCGCGGATGACAGGGCGACTGCCCTGGCCCTCCTGGTGGCGCCCACAGTTCCCACGAGGCCGCATGCTGCGAGCAGTGTCGCGAGCCTGAAGTGGGGACGCCGCGTGCCCGACCGGTTGAGGTAGTCCATGAGGCCAAGCGCAAGCTCGGGCGTGCCCGGGCTCGACATGCAGAAGTTGGAGAAGCAGGTGCTGTCGGTGAAGAGCGCCACCCGGCCCCTGCCCCAGCGCCGAGTGGCCGCCTGGAGAAAGATGCCGAAGCGGTCTCTGAGATCGAAGGCGATGTTGCCGAAGAAATTGGGATGCCCGTAGTCGACCTCTTCGCTACCCAGGCCCGTGCCCACGATCACGGGCTCGATCGGGCCGCCGGCCTCGCCGGCGCATGAGGCGCATGAAGCGATGGTACAGGATGTAAGAAACTGGAACTCGTCAAGGTTCCGCGCAGCGGGATGGAACCAGACGCCGGATCGGACGTAGGTGGAGAGGCCCGTGGTCTCGAGGTCGAAGGTATCGTCCAGGCGAAAGCGCATCCCGAAGCGAGTGGCGATCGCATTGAGATAGGTGGACATGCCGAAGAGGTTGGTGTGATCGCCTATGAGCAGCAGCCCGCCGCCCCGCTCTACGAACTCCACGATGGCCCGGACTTCGCCGGGACCGTATGGCCGCGTGGGCGTGCGAACGATGAGCACGTCAACCGAGTCGAGCAATGACGCGGAGAGATCCCGAGAGCCCAGCTCCGCGGACGCCACCTCGTAGAAATGACCGACCAGGTCGCGCAGGCAGTAGTAGTTGTACTCAGCTCGGATCCCAAAGGCTGTGGTATCAAACGGCTCATCGGTCCATTCCCAGTCCGCGTGCGAATTGTCGAAGAGCACCCTGCCGGGCTTGAGGTTGCCCGCATCGTTGTAGCCGAGAGCGGCTCCCGCAAGCATACCGGCTGCCGCAAGCGCGATCACAGGCCATCTGGAGCCGGCAACTCCCCGGCGGCCCACCCAGCCTGGGGCTCCGCCCGGGAGGATCGGCCCAAGGATGAGCGCCAGCGGAAGCCACGATACCACCGTGAAGATGTGTCCCCACAGGAGACGCGGTTCGTCGAACTCAATCGCAAGCGCGGTGAGCGCCGCCAGCCGCAAGCAGGCATAGGCTGCCAGCACCACCGCGCCCAACGCAAGGGAGCGCGCGGCGCGCCCAACGCCTCGCCATGTCCCACAGAGACCCAGAGCCGCTCCCGTCGCCGCGAGACCAAACCAGGCGACGTAGCCGCCCAGCGCTTCGAAGCTGACCCTCACGGTCTCGAGCCTCTCGCCCGTCCAGATCGCGACGAGTCCCAGCCGAGGCTCCCAGCCAGGCGAGGCTACTGGAACATCGTGGAGCCTCCAGCCGACCTGCTTGAGGACCAGGCCCGACACGCCGCACCACAGAACGACGACGCCGGCTGCGGCAAGGCCCCGCCCCAAGCGCGACGCTTTGAGCTTGGGCACAAGGGCGGCCATGGCCAACCCGCCCGCAACGGCGCAGACCGCGCGAGCCGGGCCGGTCGACCCAATCCCGAGCACAAGAGAGACAGCGCTCGCGGCGAGCGCGCCGGCCACGCCCAAGCTCCGGAAGGCGACCGAACCTTCCGGTCGGGCGGACGCAAGCAGCGCCGCACCCGCGCCCAGAAGCAGGATCGCCAGCGGCTGGTTCGGCCGAGCGGCAATCGGCTCGGCGATCGGCCACACCAGGCCGAGCAGGATGATGGCGAGCGCGAGCCTAGTCTTGCCCTGTGAACCCACGGATAACCGCCTCCCCTCCCACCAGCCGACGGACGAAGGCCACGTTGGTACGATTGGCTCGCCGTTCGCCCTCGAGGTTCTCATCAAGCAAGAGGCCGCCATCGGCCACCAGGGTGACAGCCCCACGCCCGCAACCAACCCGTACCACCGTCGGATAGCCAAAGGCCGAGGCAAGCACCGAGGTATCCGCGCACGCCCGACCGCCCGGCGTGGAAGTCCCGCCATCGGTTAGCCCATATTGACTGTGGGCGGCTCTGTCCGCGCGGCGTGGCTCCCACCGGATGGCCCAGGCATCCTTGTGAGCGACTCGCCCGGAGCGATCGCTCGCCCCATCACCGCGTCCCAGGGGTATGTCGCAGATCTCAAGTCCCACCCGCGAAAGCAGAGGCGCGCACACTTGAGGCTCGTCGTAGCCGGCGCACAGGATCACCTGGCCGCCGTCCTCGGCGTAACGCGCAAGGCGTGCGGCATCGTCGCCACTCATCCTCGTGGGGCTTACGAGAAAGATGTAGTCGGGACGGTTGCGGCTCGGATCATGCCATGTGTCCTTGGTAGGGGCGGGCACGGCCACGATCCCCTCCCGCGCGAGACAGTTGGCAAGCCCGCCGAGCGAGGATTCGGCGAAGAGCGACGCGCTTGCTCGGGGGTGAAGCGAGAAGTCTATGAGCGCCGTCCTGTCGCTCCAGGCAAGCCCCACTGGGGATCCCGCGGGGGATCGGCCGCGCCCGCCCACCCACACCATGGCATCCTCGGCCAATTCCCTGGAGAAGACCAGTGCCCCGTTCTGAAAGGGCGACGTGTCCCCGAATACCAGGACTCGCCCCTGCCCGACTTCTTCGCAGGCCACCAGCACGACCTCGCCCGCCCGCTCGGTCCGACCCTGCACCAGATCGCCAAGATAGGCACCGTTTCCGCCGTTGGCACGGTCGCCTTGATCGGAGAAGCCGTAGCGGCCCACGACCAGAGGGACAGCCGGAGGCCGGACCTCGAGAGAAGCGCCGACCGCGATCTCGGCCATGATCTCCTCGGGCATCTGCCCCCTGAGGAGGCTCGCGGTCGCTGCGGGGCCTCTCACCTCGAGGCACCCTCGCCAGTGACGCCGCAAGGGCACCGCGGAATCGAAGTTGAAGCTGATCCCGGTGAAGGAGAGCAGCGAATTCAGAGGCTCGCGCGACCCGCCGATGTCGGTGTGATCTCCCATCACCAGTAGGCCCCCTCCGCGGCGCACGAAGTGCTCCACGCTCTCCAGCTCCCGGGGCTCCAGCCCTCGCGTGGGATTGATGAAGACGATGGCGCTCATTCGGCCGAGCGCCTCCGGTGTGATGGCGTACGACCGGCGCAGCAGGCCCGGCGAATCCGCCAAGTCTTCCGCCAAGTCTGAGCAGTCTGCCGAGCCGGCCGGGCCAAGCAGGATCAATCGTCCACCGACAGCCCCGGCCCATCTCTCGAGCGAGACCCGAAAGAGCCCGAACATGCCGGAGTTGGCGAGCCCCAGCCGATCGTAGCCAGGCACCCTCCAATCCCCGAACCCTGCCGAGTATAGCCCGATGTCACGAACTTCGGATGAGCCTGTGGACGTGACCGCAGCAGCGGGACGGCCTTCCGGATGTGGCCAGGCTTGCACGGCCAGTACTGCCGCGCTCAGGCCGAGCGAGATCAGAGGCCAGTATCGACGCCGACTCATCGCCACGCC
>JBAQHK010000177.1:0-3243 GCA_049288275.1 bacterium
GCCCCGCCGCCTCCGCTCGCCGCTCAGCCACACCGTTGGGGGTAGCCTTCTGGGGGTCCGGTGGCGTGATTCGGGGGAGCGAATGTGGCCACTTATTCTTGCTTGACAGGCCATGATATTCTGGCTATACTCTGGCTATAATGGCATACGAGATCATACTTTCGCCGGAAGCAGTTGAGGATCTGAAGGCGCTCAGCGCGCGGAGACGGGCTGAGGTCCGGGAGGCGATCGAGAAGCACTTGCGGCATCGCCCGACCCAGACGGCCAAGAGCCGGATCAAGCGACTGAGGGGTCTGTCACGCCCCGAGTTTCGGTTGCGCATTGGGGAGGTCCGAGTGTTCTACGATGTGGCGGGTCGGCAGGTTCAGATCCTTGCTATCGTTGAGAAGTCGGAGGCGAGTGGTTGGCTCAAGGGAATAGGTGGCGAGTGATGAAAAAGGCTCCGTTGTCTGAGGTAAAAGACGATCTTTCGAAGTATCTCCGGGCTGCAGAGAAGGAAGCAGTAATCATAACGCGGCACGGGAAGCCGGCGGGCGTCCTCATTGGTTTCGAGTCGGAGGACGATTGGTTTGACTATCGCCTCGAGAATGACCCGCGGTTCGTGCGTCGAGTTGCAGCTGCGAGGCACAGTCTGCGTGGTGGGCGGGGTGTTCGACTCGAAGACGTTGAGTGAGTCAGGCTGGGCACCCCCAACAAGTGGCTCGAGCGGACATCGCTACGGCGGCATGGCTCTCGCGATGGCACGGTGTGAATGCCCCGCCGCCTCGCCGCGCCGGTGATCGGCACCGTTGGCCCCTTGTGAGACGGGGATGTAGTGCTTGACATCCAGTGGGATGTGGATTACAATAGCTATATTAATCCACATCTCGACTGGAGGTGCAAATGAAGACAGTTCAGATGACCCTCGATGAGGAATTGGTCAAGGCCGTGGATGACGCCGTCAGGCGGCTCGGGACGAGCAGGTCTGCGTTCACCCGGGAGGCGTTGCGGGAAGCCTTGCGCACTCTATCCGTCAGAGGGCTTGAGCAGCAGCACCGTCGGGGATATGAGGCGCATCCGGTTGGCAGGGGTGAGTTCAGTGTGTGGGAGAAGGAACAGCGGTGGGGTGACGAATGAGGCGTGGGGAGATCCGTTGGTACACCTTCAAGAAGCCGGACAAGCGTCGGCCGGTCCTGATCCTTACGCGTGATTCAATCCTTGAGTACCTGGGTGAGGTGACGGTGGCGCCGGTGACCACGACGGTCAGGGGCATACCGAGCGAGGTGTCGCTGTCGGCAGAGGACGGGATGCCGCGCGGGTGCGCCATCAACTGTGACCATCTTCAGACTGTCTCAAAGGCCAAGGTCGGGGGTGCGATCACAGCGGTGTCGGCCTCCAAGATGGTACAGGTGACGAGGGCGATTCGCTTCGCGCTCGATCTGTGACTTGGGGTGAGATGCACAGGGGCCAACAAGTGGCTCGAGCGGACGATTCTCGCGTCACGTCGCTTGCGGAGAGGCGGGCAAGCGCCCGGCCGCTTCGCCCGCCGCTCAGCCACACCGTTGGGCCGCGTGGTCGGTGCGCGCAGGCTGGGGATGACGGGATGGCGATCTTGAAGCGTGGCAAGCTATGCGAGATCCGACCTATCAGCAGGAATAGCCTGGGCCCGGTTCTTGCAGTTTACCGGGCGTGTGAGGATTTCCTGGCCCTCGGGCCGCAGCCGAAGGCGGACATGGCGATGGTGCTCAAGGACCTGGATGGGTCGCAGCAGCGCGGCGGGCACTTCTGCGGGATCCATGATTCCACGGGGAGAATGGTTGGGGTCGTTGATTACACGCCGAGGGGGTTCGAGGGGCAGCATGGAGTCGCATTTGTCTCTCTTATCATGATCGTGCCGTTACTCCGCGGTCAAAGGATAGGCACGGAGGCCGTTCGGCTGATCGAGCTGGAAATCCGCAGCGATCCCTTGGTCACGATGGTCCGCTCGGCAGTCCAGGTCAACAATCCTGATGCGAAGCGGTTCTGGTTGAGTCGTGGCTATCAGGTTGTTGGCAAACCGGAGGTGCGGCCCGACGGAACGACGGTTCACAGTCTGCACAAGACCTTTGGTCACTGCGTATGAGGTGGCCACCAAGGCACACAGGCATATGCGGCCCTAACCAGTGGCTCGAGCGGACTTGGCTACGGCGGCATGGCTCTTGCGGGTGTGGCTGGCAACAGCCCCGCCGCCTCCGCTCGCCGCTCAGTTACACCGTTAGGCACAGCATAGTACCATGAGGACGCAGGAATGGTACCAGGCCCAGTGAAGGTGATTGCCTGTCCGATGTGCGGCATGCTGGCACGGTTGTGGACCATCAGATCTGGGAACACTCTTGATGCTATGGTCTGGACAGACAGGAAGATGGAGGCTCCAATGTTCCCTGGCCCGCCCGAAATAACAAGATGCCGGCGGTGCGGGGGCTTCTTCTGGATTACAGATGCCAAAGTGGTCGGCGAGATCCCGGAGGGGTCCGATGGGAAGTCCATTCCGGTGGAGTGGCGACGCTCCGGGGAGGTGGATCGTCTCGGCGAGTCAGACTGCTTGGAAGCTTTGCGCCTCTCGGTGGCACGAACAAGGTACCAGCAGATGCGACTGAGAATCCTGGCGTGGCACGCGGGCAACGACCGATATCGTACTCGCGCCAGCCAGCTCCAGGCTGGACTGGAGCAGGCAGGCCGTTCTCCAGAAGCCGTGGCTAATCTTGAGTGCCTCATTCAGATGCTGGGTGGGTCAGATCCAGACAGTGTCCTAATCAGGGCCGAAGCTCTGCGAGAACTCGGGAGGTTCGCCGAGGCGTTGCATTTGCTGGACACGGAACTGCCGCCGAAGTACGCCGGGAGTGCTGCCGTCGTGCGATACTTAGCCCAAAGGGGCGACACGGTCGTTCGGAGAATCTCGCCTAGGAATTCTGGCGGGTCATTCTTCATAGAGGGCTGACAGGCATAGGAGGCTGTTCTTCTGGAACCGAGACCACGGCACGATGCGTGCCTAACAAGTGGCTCGAGCGGACTTCGCTACGGCGGCATGGCGCGTGCGAGAGAGGCAGGGCAAGCGCCCCGCCGCCTGCGCTCGCCGCTCAGCCACACCGTTAGGCGGCATGACCATCTCTGGGCGTCGCGATGGTGAGCGGTGAGACTACCGCTGTACATAAGTCATTGCTTTGCGATATGGGGAGGAAATGATGGGATTTGCTCGATGGGTGTTCCGTATAGCCGGGATGTACG
>JBAQHK010000178.1:0-3221 GCA_049288275.1 bacterium
CGACATTGAGCGTCGCCGACCGATCGGTCGGCCTGCCGATCATCGGCTCAGCTGCCAGCGCGCCACATTGATCCCGATCCCCACACTGACCGGGCCCCCAATCGGAACGGAGACCCGGAAGCGACAGCGCGACGCAGGCCGTAAGGCAGATGGCAACTGACACGCGCACGGTCATGGATTCCATGATACGCGGGATCGCTTCGGGATTCAAGCCAGACTAGCCGGGGCGGACTGGACGCGGCAGATGGGCCAGGCCGAGCTCAGCGCAGGCCCGGCTATCGCACCAGGGTAACCTTGCCTGTAGAGGTAACGTCCCCCGAGATCACCTTGACGGTGTAGACGCCGCTCGCCACCGGGCGGCCGTCCCCGTCAAGACCGTCCCATGAGACCGCGCCCGTGGCGTCATTGGCCCCGGCGGCGCCTGCCGCCGCAGCCGCGCCCGCCCGGCCGGGGACAGTCCGCACGTGCCTGCCGCGGGCATCGTACACCTCGGCCCAAACCGGCGCCGTCACCGGGCTGCGAAGGTAGAGATCGACCGAACCCCGGGAGGGATTGGGGCGAATCAGGAGCAGCCCGTGAAAGGTCTTGCCGTCCGGAGGCTTCACGCCCGACACCGACTGCAACCCCAAGCGTAGGCTCACGCTGCCGCTGCCCAGGGGCGGGATCTCGAGCTGCCAGCGCGGGTTGACCTCGAGACCGAAGACGTCCTCCTCCCCGCTCACGAGCGCAGGAGCGGTCTCGAAGTCCAGGAGAAGCCCCCGGCCGCTCACCACGTTCGCGACACCGCGCATGCCGGCCGTGAAGACCGAAGAGGTGTCCTCGCCGTCCCAGTAGGTGAGCGCCGCACGCCCGGTGAGCATGACCTCCAGGCAATCCGGGCTGAGCCCATTCTCCACCAGCAGATCAGCGGTCAGCGCCTGAGACGATTCCGAGGAGAAGACGTACTCCACGGAGAGCGAGTGCTCGGCGGGCACGAAGCGCTTGGCGACAGTGAGTTCCCCGAGATCGTACTGGAACTCCACCGCGGATCCCTCGAGCGTATAGGCAAGTAGTCGGTTCACCAGGTCGGGCTGGACCTCGCCCTCGACCCACATCGAGTCGTTGAAGCAGCGCCTTCTCGCTTCATAGTCCCACTGATGGATCTCCGGGTAGATGTTGTTGCCGCACAGCCACGAGTAGCCCTCGCAGCCCTCGGCCACCGGAACGTACGCGTTGTCGTTGGTGTAGGTCTCGCCGTAGTTCCGCATGAAGTTCTCGTTGCCCACCAGCTCCGCGCCGTCTTCCAGGTCAAACCAGTACAAGAGCTTCCCGCCGTAGGGCGAGAAGACAAAGAGGTCGGTGGCCGTGGCCAGCACGATCTCCTCAATGGTGTCGCCGTTTATGTCCTCGGTCCTGGGCGGCTCGGCCACCCCGGCAAGGGCGTAACGCGCCGCCCGCGCGGCAACCAGGGCCGTTCGGGCAAGCTCCCACTGGGTGGTCCCCGCGATGCCGCCGTAGCCGTGAACCGCGAACTCGTACTGGTGAGCCACCAGCGTAAACCACGCGTGATCTATGAGATTCCGCGCCACCAGGGTGTCGGGCGCGTGCGCCGGGAGCGTCGCATGGATCGCATTGATGGTGTCTCTTATCGCGTCGAAGAAGACACGGTAGCCCTCGGCCTGGGCCGCGGCATTCTCGTCAAACCACGAGTCGCGCCCCATCCAGTCGGCAGCGCCGTCCACGATCGGTGAGACGTCCTCCACGGTGTCGTGGCTCTGGAGGAACTCACTGTACGTTGTGACCTTGATGCGGGAGTCCCGCTCGAAGGCGGTCAGGAGCTTCCCGAGGTTGGAGAAGTCCACCTGGGGATTCTCGCCGCCCTCGTAGTCCCACAAGCCCGTCGCCTCCATGTCCTCGTGGTAGCACACGGCGTACTGGTCACCCAAGTCCTCGCTGTAAAGCCATCGGAGGAAACTCATCACGCTCGAGGTGTCGCCGCTGTCGATCGCTCCGTTGACCATGCCCTCGAAGGTCTTGTCGTCATCGAAGACATTCACCGTGCGACCGTCATAGGTGGTGGTCCTCACCAGGTATTCGCTGCCGGTGATGCCGCTCGCGAGGAGGATGTGATCTTCCACCTGAACGTTGGCGTAGCCGTTGTCCGCCAGGAGCCTGACGAAGTTCTCGGTCCAGACCCGCTCGGGGTTCCAGAAACTCACCGGCGTCGCGCCGAGCGCGCTTTCGATCAAGTCCCTGTGGATCGCGATCTGGTGCTGGTTGAACTCGAAGTCATCCGGTGCGCTCCGCGTGGAGTACATTATGTTCTGGGCGTACGTGCTGCCCACGATCTCGAACTGGCCGTCGGCAGCGCCTGCCCGCAAGATCTCGATTGTCTCCGGGTCCCACCACAGGAGATCGCTCAAGAGCGTACCCGAGAAGTGGATCACGAACTTGAGCGTGGGGTGCGCTCTCAGGGTCTGGAGCACCCCCTTGTAGCAGGCCCGGTTGGCCGCCCGGCCATAGGGCACGAGGTTCTGATTGGCATGGAACAGCAGCACGACGTCGAGCCGGCGCGCGGGCTGATCCCGGTCGACCGTTACGGGCGCGGTCCGCTGGGTGCCCCGGCGGCCTGCAAGATCGAGGCAATCGCCGACCACGGTGTAGTTGCCGTCGGGCACGGCGGTGCCGCCCTGATCCTTGCCGTCCCACACGGCGCCGGCCGAGGCCTCGGCAAGGACACTGTCCGCGAGCTCCCGCACCAAGGCTCCGAGGGAATCCTCGACCGCAAGCCAGACATAGGCGGGCTCGCTCAGGGTAGCGGTCACGGCGGTGACGTCCTTGTAGCCATCCCCATTGGGCGAGAAGGTCGAGGGCGTAGCTTGAAGCCCGGTCATCGCGGGCGGTGCAAGATCGGCGGTCACGGTGACCACGAAGGGCGATGAGGCACCCGGCAGCTCGGCCGCTTGAGTCCCGTCGGTTGCCCGGATGTAGTACTCGAGCCCGGCGGTAGTGATCTCCGAGCCTGGTATCACCGCGCTCCAAGAGGTCGCACCGGCGCGCTCCATCGCAATCTCATCGTAAGATCCTCCAGACACTCTCCAGAACACGCTGGCTGCCACCACAACGTCGTCGGTGATCTCAGCGGCCACCTCAAGCGGCAGATGCGCCTCCCAGGAGGCCGGTGCGGTGTGGCTAATCTGGGGCGCCACAGCGTCGGCGCGGTTGATCAAGACCGCTCGCAC
>JBAQHK010000179.1:0-17839 GCA_049288275.1 bacterium
GTCGTCCTGCTGGTGACCATCACCCTCGGCAGCCGAGCGGACCTGGCTCTGCGACAGATCGAATGGCGACCGCTCACGGTGGACCTGGTCACCCAGTCAAGGTACAACAGCATCGTGGTGGCCAGCCGCGACAGCGCCCACCACTTCTTCGAAACCGGCGCGCTGGCCTTCACCATACCCGATCTGCTGTATGCTGAGGAATCCGCGCACATCCCCCTGGGCTGTCATCCCGGGCCCCATCGCGTCCTGGTGATAGGCGGCGCCGGTTCCGGAGTGATCGGCGAGATCCTCAGGCACAAGTCGGTAAGAACCGTCGACTACGTCGAGGCCGATCCGGTCCTGGTCTCCGCGATCGAAGCCTTCGCCCCCCCCACCTGGCTCGCGGGGGCGGTCCCCGGTTCGGTGAACTCCAACTACGGAGACGGCAGGCAGTACATCGCGCGCACCAGGTCGATGTATGACGTTGCCGTAGTCTGCGTGGGCAGTCCGACAAGCCTGCAGGTCAACCGATACTACACGGTGGAGTTCCTGCGTTCGGCCGAGCGCATTCTTGATCGCAACGGCATCTTGGCCCTGAAGATCCCCGTGGGCGGGTCTTACCTGGGTCCGGATGCCGCCTCGCTGGTCGCGGCCGTAGCCAACGCCGCACGCAAGGTCTTCCCCAGGGTGCTGGTCATGCCCGGCGAGTACGTCCATGTGCTGGCCTCGCCCGGGCTGGACTTGGCCGCTCAGACCGCCCTGGTCGGTGAGCGCCTGGCTCGCCGGGGCATAGAAACCTCCTACGTGAATCAGTTCGCGCTCTGGGACAGATTCTCCCCCCGACGAATGGCCGAGGTGGACAGCGTGCTGGCTGTCTACAACCCCGGTGTCGCCAACTCCGACCTGCGGCCGGTGGCCTTTTCGTCGGCGATCTCGATCTGGCAGAAGCACTTCGGGGCCGGCCGCCTTGTCTCAGGGCTCTCCGCTCAGCTCACCGGGCCTGTCACGGCTCTGCTCTTGGTTGCGTGCGGTCTGGTGTGCGCGGCGGCCTTCGGGATTGGTTGCCGAGCCAGGCGGTGCTTCCCCGATATCCTCGCCCTCTACTTCGTCGGGCTGGCCACAATGTCCACTCAGGTCCTGTGCGTGCTTGGCTATCAGGTGGCGACCGGGTACATATACAGCCGAATAGCGGCGTTGATCGCGGCCTTCATGGTCGGCATGGGAATCGCGTCTACCCTGTGCGGCCTCTTCCGAAGGCTGGCCTCGCCGAGCCGCTTTTCCTACCTCTTCGGACTGGCCCTTGCGCTGTGCCCCGCTGTCGCGCTCGCGGCGCTCCGGCTGCTGACCGCCGATCCGAGGCGCTTCGAGTCCGGCGCGCCCGACGTGGTGTTCCCGGCGATAGCCCTCGTCACCGGAGCCCTGGGAGGGACAGCATTCGCACAGGCATCAGCCGCGATGGAGCGCGCCGAACCCACGGTCTCTCGCCGCGCGGCCCTGGCCTACTCGGCCGATCTCATCGGGGCGAGCGTGTCAGGCCTGGCGACCGGCTGGCTGATCGTCCCCGCACTGGGCCTGGCGGGGACCGCCTACGCAATCTCGGGCGCCTGCGTCGCGGCTCTGGGGATCGTTTTCACCTGGAGGCTGGTCTGCCCAGGGTGTCGGCCTCGTTGAAGATCTGCGCTGAGAAGATCTGGATCGTGGCGCCCTCGCGCCAGCTGCCCTCAGAAAGGTTGGCCTTGATGCAGGTATGGTCCAGGAACTGGTATCGGTCCCAGCCGTACTCGGTCGCCACCTGAGGCAAGAGCAGTCCGCGGTAACGCCCCTTCTGGAGGTAGATGCCGTCGCGCCCGACCTGTATCTCCTCCGGGTCGGTGATCGTCCTGAGAGGGGTCAGGACTGAGATCTCTATCGCCAGCTCGGGCAGTTCATCGGCGCTGACCGGCTGGAATCTCGGATCCTCGGTGGCAGCCGCGACCGCCATGCCGGCGACGGTTCGGTAGAGGGGCTGCGTCCCCACAATGTTGCCTATGCAGCCGCGGAGCTCGCCCTGCTCGGTCAGGGTCACAAACGCTCCCATCTCGGCCTTGAGCTTCGGCGAGACGACCTGGAACTCAGGCGCGGGCTCGCCGCGCACCGCAGCCTCGATCGAGCGGCGCGCGATCCGCAGCAGCTCGCGTTTGTCGCTGTCGGCCAGGCCCAGATCAACACCGGGCCTTGCCTCACCGATACTTGCGCCGTCCCCCGATCGCGCCCCGGACTTCGTATCGGCCACCAGCGCCGCGGACATGTAGCCCACCACGGCGGACCTGTCGCCGGTGACATCCCCGGAGTTGGCGTGATTCAGGACAACCGCCCGCACGGCGCCCATCTCGCGCGCCGCAAGCATCACCGCAGCTACGGGGCCTCCTCCGCAGGCTTCGCACCTTTCCCGGTCCAGGTCGGCCAGCAGGCCCTCCGGGTCGTACTTCTCTATGTGGTCCATCACCACGCGGTCCATGCTCACCGCTTGCGCGTAGCTGTGGTAGTGGGACAGGTCGGTGCTTGCCACCAGCAGCACGTTCTTGCCGCGCACTCCGGCCGCAATCGCCTTGGCCAGCCGTCGCGCGCCCGCCAGCGACTGATCGCCCATCACGATGGGCACCAGCCTCAGCCGCGGCAGCGCGACCTGAAGGAACGGCAGCTGCACCTCAAGCGAGTGCTCTCGCGCGTGGGCGTCCGCCCGCGCACCGACCGACGGGTCGGCCGCCGCAATCGCGTCGGCGATGTCCGTCGCAGTCTCAATCACGCCCAGAGGCGTCATGTAGGAGCCGTCCCGGAAGATCGAGCTCCCCTCGAAATAGACGTGATGGCTGGGAGCGACCACCACCACCGCGTCGTACTGCGTTCCCTCGACCGCGCGGTAGGCCCAGGCCGCCACCTGCCCCGAGTAGACGTAGCCGGCGTGCGGCGCGACCAGGCCCACGATCCTGCCGGTCACCCGGGGCGGGGCCGCTTTCTTGAGCATCGAAGAGACGGTCTCCCGCAAAGCCTTCTGGTCTCCGGGATAGAAGCTCCCGGCAACTGCAGGCTGCCGTACCTTGGACGATCCCATAAGAGCGCTACCTCCTTCTCCCGACGCCCGGCACCAGAAAGCCGCGAGGCACACCGCGATGACCGCCAGGCGCGTTGTCCACTTGATCAAGTCTACCACCTCTTCCTCAGATTATGGTGTCGCGCTTCCAATTGACGTCGTCGGTCGTGGGGCAGTCTATGTTGTAATGCAGTCCCCTGGACTCACGGCGCTGCAGGGCGCATCTGACGATCAGATCCGCCACCAGGGCTATGTTTCTGAGTTCAATGAGGTCTGCGTTGAGCCGGTACTTCCAGTAGTAGCCGTCGATCTGCTCCCGCAAGAGACCCAGCCTGCGGCGGGCAAGCGTGAGGCGATCGTCGGAACGCACTATGCCTACGTAATCCCACATCAGGCTCCTGACCTCGTCCCAATCGTGGTCGAAGACCACCCCCTCGACGGGTTCGCGGGTCCCCTCGTCATGCCAGGCCTCTATGGCTGGCACGGCGCTCCGGCCCGACGCAGCCAGACGCGCCGCGGTCTCGGCGGCCCGGTCCGCGAACACCACCGCCTCAAGCAGGGAGTTCGAGGCCAGCCGGTTCGCACCGTGCAGCCCGGTCAGGGCCGCCTCACCCGCGCACAGCAGCCCGTCGATCGTCGAGCGCGCCGCCAGATCGGTCAGGACCCCGCCGCACATGTAGTGAGCCGCCGGCACCACCGGAATCGGCTGCGTGGTCATGTCTATCCCCAGGCTGAGGCACTTCTCGTAGATGTTGGGGAAGCGCGACCTGATCCTGGCCGCGCCTATCGGCTCCAGGTCGAGATAGACGCACTTGTCGCCGCTTCGCTTCATCTCGCTGTCCACCGCCCGCGCCACCACGTCTCGCGGAGCCAACTCGGCAAGGGGGTGGTACCGTGTCATGAAGCGCTCACCCGAGCGCGTGACCAGCAAGGCTCCCTCGCCTCGGACCGCCTCGGATATCAGGAAGCTCTTGGCCAGAGGGTGATACAAACACGTCGGGTGAAACTGCACGAATTCAAGGTTGCCCACTCTGGCGCCGGCGCGGTAGGCCATGGCCACGCCGTCGCCGGTCGCGATGTCCGGGTTGGAGGTGTAAAGGTACACCTTGCCGGCCCCGCCACTTGCCAGGACGGTCGCCTTTGCCGTGAACGCCGTCACCTGCTTGGTGGCCACGTCCATCACGTACGCCCCCCAGCAACGGTCCGGCTTGAGGGGCTCGCCTCTCCGCTTGGACTCCAGCACCAGGTCCACGCCTATGTGGTTCTCGAAGAATGTGACCGCGGGAAGCGCGCGCGTCCTCTCCAAGAGAACGCTCTCTATCTCACGTCCGGTGGAATCCATGGCGTGAACGATTCGTTTGGCCGAATGGCCTCCCTCGCGCCCCAGGGCAAGCCGAAAGCCCGCACCGGTGCCCTCCCCGCTGAAGCGCACCCCCAGCGCCACCAGCTCCTCGAGGCGCGCCCGGCCGCTGGCAACAACGTACTCCACCACGTCCCTGTGACACAGGCCGCAGCCCACGCTCAGGGTGTCCTCAACGTGCAGCGCGGCCGAATCCGACGCGTCCAGCGCGACCGCTATGCCGCCTTGGGCGTAGTTGGTGTTGGAGTCGCGACGCTCCTTCTTTGTAACCAAAGCCACCCGACCGTGCCCGGCGAGTTTGATGGCGGCCGACAGACCCGCTATACCGCTGCCTATCACCAGGAAGTCCCACTGTTCGTGGCTCACACCGCCCTCACTCGTTGATTGACCAGACGCCAGAAGGCCGCCGGATCCTCAAGCCGCAAGTCCGACCTCACCATCAGGGCGCGCGGCAGCAACGCCTCCGGCAACCGGTGAAAGTCCTTTTCAGTGGTGAGCAGGCGCTCGCAGCCGTACGCGGCCATCAGCGAGATCACCCGACCGCTGTCATCCTGATTATACCAATGGTGGTCGTCCATCCGCAAACTCACCGGCGCGACCAGGCCCAGCCCGAGGCATGTCCTCTCAAACGCTTCGGGCCTTGCTATGGCGCTCAGGACCAAACAGGATCCGATCTTCGACGGGTCCGGATAGACCGCATGCCCTTGATGATCAAGCACCTCGGACGGGCCACGGCTCGCCCAGAAGACCCGCTCAGCCGGCGGCGCTCCAGAGGGCAGGGCGGTCGGCCTCGGGTCGCCGGCCTCCAGCAGGACCACCAGCGCGTGCGCTGGTTTCACAACCCACCATCCCTCTCGCAGCCTGCCAGCCGGCAACATGAACTGCGGCGACCTCAGGCTCGCACCTGAGACTGTCACAATCTCCAAGTCCTTGACGAGGCTGCGGGTCTGAAAGCCGTCATCGAGTACGAACACGTCAGGCTGGAAGGCAGATGCCGCTTCTCGAGCCGCTTCCAGCCGGTTCTTGCCCACCACCACGCACACCCCGGGAAGCCTTCTGGCCATCAGGTAGGGCTCGTCGCCGGCCTCCTCCACGGAGGCCAAGACTGCGCGGGCGTCGCTCACCACGAGCGGTGTGCGCTTGCCCTTGCGCATGTACCCCCTGGACAGGATGCAGGTCTTGAGACCCTGCCCGAGGAGCCCTTGGGCGATCGCAATGCACAGCGGCGTCTTGCCGGTGCCGCCCACCATGATGCTGCCGACGCTCACCACCGGCGCCTCGAGCCTCACCCCGCGCCGCGGCAACCACCTCCACAGGCCCATCGCGCCGGCGTAGACCGCCGACAGGGGCACGAGCAGCGGCAATGCCGCTTTCGCGGCAGCGCCCGGGGTGCCGTCCGGTATGCGGAGCCTCCTCAGATCGACGATCTTCATCGGGCCTGCCCGCCGCTCAGAACGCCTCGCCTGTCCATCGCCGCCACGCACCTCGCGGCAACGCCCTTCTTCTCGCCGACCGCCGCAATCGCCGCCCGCCCCATCCGGGCGAGCTCCTCGCCTCCGGCCACCAGACCGGCAATCCTGGCCGGCGCCTCGCCCTCGCCTACCACCACGGCGCAGGAGCGCTCGATCAGGTATGTCATGTCGTCCTGGATGTTCTGGGTGTGGGGCCCGACTACGGTCACGCACCCCTGCGACGCGGGCTCCAGAGGGTTGTGCCCGCCGTAGGGCCCGAAGGTCCCTCCAACCAAAGCTATGTCCGAGATGCCGTAGGTCTCGAGAAGCAGACCCATCCTGGCCAGCACAAGGACCTCCTCCCCTCGAACCGCGGCGCCTGCCGGGGCAGCCAGGTCCGAGATCAGCCGGCAGTCGAAACCTCTGGATCGGCAGAGCTCCTCGATCCGGGGAACCATCTCCAGATGACGGGGAGCCACTATGGCGCGCGCGGCGGATCTGGTGTGGGGATCGGACATCGCTTCAAGCAGGATCTCGGTCTCGCCCTCCCTGGCGGAACCCAGGGTCACCACCTTTGTGCCGTCGCCTATTCCCAGACTCCGCCTGATCTCGCGGCGCCGCACTGCGTCCATCGGACCGGGAAGCATGTCGTACTTGGTGTTGCCGATCACCTGAACCCTGTCGGCTGAAGCGCCGAGCGCTACTATGCGATCGGCGTCCCGTCGGGTCCGCATCAGCAGCAGGTCGAAGTCCCTGAGGGCGTCTCCTATCAACGCTCTGATCAGCCGGTACCGCGGATAGGATCTGTCGGAGATTCTGCCGTTGACCAGCACCACGGGCGCGCCTCGGCGCCGGACCTCGGCCACCAGGTTTGGCCAGATCTCGGTCTCCCCTATCACGAGGCACGACGGCTCGAGGGCGGTGACAAACCGCCTCATGCAGGGCAGGAAGTCGAAGGGAAGCAGAGCCACCTCGGCTTCTCCGATCTCCTTAGCGGCACGCCTTGCCCCGGTCTGGGTTACGGTGGTCACGACCACGGGCACTCCGGGTCGTGACTTCAGGGTCTCGGCGACCACCGGGGCAATGGTCGAGACCTCACCGACCGAAGCAGCATGAAACCATATCGCGCGGCGTCCCCGCGGGGGTAGGAGTCGGATCGCCAGCCGCTCCTCGAGGCTCCATCTGGCTCTGGGCACCAGCCAGTAGGCCGCCCACAGCAGCCAGTACAGCGGCAGCGGCAGGTACCGGTACGCCCATCTGGATCCGTTCAAGGGTATTCAGCACCTCCACGTGCCCGCCCGCGGATCAACCCGCCAGCGAGGCCGCGATCTCCGCGGCCCGCCTGGTCGCGCCGCCGGATCCCAGTCTGGCCCTGACCTGGGCAAGCCCTTCCAGAAGGTCGCGGCGCGTCCGGTCGTCAGCAAGTATTCGGCCGGCTTCCTCAGCCAAGCGTTGAGCGTTGACCTCAGATTGTATCAACTCCGGTACCACGCGCCTGCGGGCTACCAGGTTCACCAGCGAGATGTAGGGCACCCTGACCATCATTCGTCCCAGTATCCAGGAGAAGAGCGCAAGGCGATAGACCACGATCATCGGCGTTCCCAGCAGTGCCGCCTCCAAGGTCACCGTGCCCGAGCACGTAATCGCCACGTCGCTGTAAGCTATGGCTTCGTAGCGCGACTCACACACCACCGGTATCCGCGTCCGGCGCTTGCCCAGTTCCTCCCTGACCGCGCCTTCCAGGCCGGGCAGGGTGACCAGGACGAATCCCAGACCGTCGAACCTGCGCGAGAGGATGTCGGCGGCGTCCGCAAGCGGCCCGAGGTGCTGCTTCAGCTCCTGCCGCCGGCTGCCCGGCAGCAGCGCCACCAGTCTCCTGTCGGCAGGCAAGTCTATCTGTCGGAAGAAGCTGCCGCGGTCCAATTCGGTGCGAACCACGTCCATCAGAGGATGCCCCACGTAGGTCGCGTCCACGCCTGCTCCGCGATAGATTGCCTCCTCGAAGGGGAGTATCACCACCATCTTGTCTACGGTCTGCCGCACGGTCTTCACACGGCCGCCCCCCCAAGCCCACACCTGCGGGGAAACGTAGTACATCACCTTCACCCCGCAGCGCTTGGCCACCCGGGCCAATCTAAGGTTCATGCCGGGGTAATCTATCAGGACAACAAGATCGGGCTTCCGGGTCCTGATCTCGTGGCTCACCCGGTTCATCGCCCTGCGCAACCTGCCCAGTCGGACGATTGCCTCCCAGATTCCCACCACCGACAGACCGCCGGAATCCAGCAGGATGTCCACGCCGGCGGAGGCCATCGCCTGCCCTCCGACACCCACCAGCCGCAAGTCCGGTCTGAGGCGCCGCAGCTCCTCGGCCAAGAGCGCCCCGTAGAGATCGCCCGAGGCCTCGCCGGTGACCATCATTATCTCGCGGGGCAATCTACTCCTCCCACATCGCCAGCCGGTGCTCGATGTCCTTGACTATGTCGGAAGCGATAGCCAGCGCCCTGACCCCGGCCTCTCCAGAGACCTCGGGCTGCTTCTGGCCCTTCGCGCTCTGAACGAAGTCGTCGAGCTCCAGCACCAGAGGTTCCTCTTGGCCGACCGGCGAGGCCACCATCTCCACCAGATTGTGCATGTCAAGGCCGCCCGATCCTGACGCCAGAATGTCCCCGAGATCGCCCTTCCTACGGTAGACCTTCACCGCCCGTTCCAGGAAGTCCACCGAGATGTACGCGTCGGCCTGGAAGAACCTCATCTTGCGCAATCGCCCCGCCGACACCCGGCTGGCGGTAAGCGAGGCGATGGTGCCGTCCTTGAAGCAGATCCGCGCGTTGGCGATGTCCACCTTCCTGGTGAAGACCGGCACTCCGACCGCCTCCACGCGTTCGGCCTCCGAGTCCACGATCGACAGCACCAGGTCAATATCGTGAATCATGAGGTCGTGGATCACCGACACGTCGGTCCCGCGCAGGCCGAATCCCGCCATCCGCAGGGCCTCGACGAAGCGCGGCTTGCGAACCCAGGCCAGAGCGCTTCTTATCGAGGGAGAGAACCTCTCGGTGTGCCCCGTGCAGAGCACCACTCCCTTGCGGCGCGCCAGGTCCACCAGATCCCGTCCCTCTTCGACGGTCGAGGCAATCGGCTTCTCTATCAGCACGTGCTTGCCCATCTCCAGGATTCTGCGACCGACCTCGTGGTGGGCCACGGTGGGGACCGCCAGACTGACGGCGTCCACCTCGTCGAGCAGAGCCTCGAGGGACTGGTAGGGGCGAGTCTTGTGAGCGGCGGCGATTTCCTCCATCCTGGCGCGATTGGTGTCGTGCACTCCCACAAGGGACACGCCACTCAGGCCTCTGTAGATTCTGGCGTGGTGCTGGCCGAGCTGGCCAACTCCCACGACGCCACACCTAAGGTCCGCCATCCCGCCCTCCTTGTGTGAAAAGGCCGCCCTGCTTTCAGGCGGCCGATCGTCGATAACCCTCGGGGTCTACAATGTCACGCCTCTCGCCGAGCCCTCGACAAAGGCCACCAGGTAGACTATCTCGGGGACGGGCTCCAGCTCAAGGCGAATACGCTCGATTGCCTGTGAGACGTTGAGGTTGGACCGGAACAGAAGTCGGTATGCCTCCTTCAGGAGGCGGCGGGTCTCCGGGGCGACGCCGTGTCTCTGCAGGCCGATGACGTTCAGGCCGTTGACCCTGGCAGGATAGCCGGCAACCTTGACGTAAGGCGCAACATCCATTGGAATTCGCGACCCGCCCCCGATCAAGGAGTGCTTCCCGATGCGAACGAACTGATGGATGGCAGTCACGCCACCTATCGTAGCGTAGTCATCGACCGATACGTGGCCCGCCATGTTGACCGCGTTCGCAAGCACAGCCCCGCTGCCGACCGTGCAGTTGTGAGCCACGTGAGCGTAAGCCATTATGAAGTTGCGGTCGCCGATCCGGGTCTCGCTCCCTTCACCGGTGGCCCTGTGAATCGTGACGAACTCCCTGATGATGTTGCCGTCTCCGATCTTGAGAAACGTACGCTCGCCGTGGTACTTGATGTCCTGGGGCTCGCCGCCGACCACCGCCGAATGATAGATCCGGCAATCCTTGCCTATTGTGGTCCACCCCTCCACCAGGCAGCAGGCCCCGATTCTCGTGCGATCGCCTATGACCACATCGGGCCCCACTATGGTGTTGGGGCCTATCTCGACCCCCTGCCCCAGCTCGGCGCCGGGGTCAACCATCGCCCTGGGGTGTATTCCGGCAACCTGGTCGGCTCGGGATCGTCCGGTCACGTCCTTGGATGCGCCGTCCGTCGTGGCGGTCATTGGGTAATACCCTTCCCCGGCAGGCTGTTCCTGTCCACCAGGATGGAGAGCAGTTCCGCCTCGGCGACCAGGTTCTCCGCGACGTAGGCCTTACCGGCCATCTTGCAGGTGTTCATCTTCATCTTCAGCATCTCCAGCTCGAATCTGACCTGGTCACCCGGAAACACGGGCTTCCTGAACTTGGCCTTGTCGATCGCCATGAAGTAGACAAGCTTGGCTCTCGGGTTCTCCACCATGCTGAGCAGCAGCACCCCTCCCACCTGAGCCATCGCTTCGATTATCAGCACCGCCGGCATTATGGGGTGCCCGGGAAAATGGCCCGCGAAGAAGGGCTCGTTCATGGTCACGTTCTTTATCCCCACCACTCTCTTACCCTCCTCCAGATGGAGTATCCTGTCCACCAGGAGGAACGGGTACCTGTGGGGCATTATCTCCTGTATCTCCTCAATGGTAAGGCTGGAGGGCACCTCTCTCACCCGCCTCCCGGCCAGGCTCTTGGACTGCTCTCCAAACTCGCTCTTGAGCATTCGCACCAGCTTGACGTTGCTGGTGTGGCCCGAGCGATTGGATATCACGTGCGCCTTGACCGGCGCTCCAAGGAGACAGAGGTCTCCGAGAAGGTCGAGTATCTTGTGCCTGACGAACTCGTCGCGGAAGCGCAGGGGCTCCTTGTTTATCACCCCGTCGTCTCCCACCACTATGGAATTCTCCAGACTGCCGCCCTTTATCAGGCCGCTCTTCTTGAGCACATCAACGTCCCTCAGAAGAGAAAAGGTCCTGGCCGGGGCGATCTCCTTCTCGAAGGTCTCCTGCGATATGTCGAAGGAAGCGTACTGCGTGCCTATTTCCGGATGATCATAGTGCACCGTGAAGGTTATCCTCAGCCCGTCGTACGGCAGCGCCATCATCTCCACTCCGCCGTCGGCGAACCCCACCGGCCGCTTGACTTCCAGGTAGCGTTTGGGCTCGGACTGATCGACCAGCCCCGCCCGCTTGAGCACCGCCACGTAAGGAGCGCTCGACCCGTCAGGCTCCGCCGGCTCGGAGCTGGTGATCTCTATGGTCAGATTGTCGATTCCCAGGCCGTGGACCGCTGCAAGCACATGCTCAACCGTGGTTATAGTGATCTCACCCTTGCGCAGCACGGTCCTCCGCGAGTGCTCCCCGGAGGAGGTGTTGGCCACGTCCGCCCTGATCTCGGCCCTCTCCGCAAGGTCGGTCCGCACGAACTTGATGCCCGAATTCGGAGGGGCGGGCTTGAAGACCACGGTGACCTGCTCCCCACCATGCAGTCCCGTCCCCGAGAAAACCACCTCCGATCCGATGGTCCTCTGGTTTGCGCTCATCACTTGAGCTTCTCCTCGAGCCTCTTGACTCTCTGGGCCAGGTCGGCCACCTTCCTCAACAAGTCCGGCAGCCTTTGCAGGCTGGCGTAAACCTTGGCGGCCTGTCCGTGCTCCTTCGCGGGATACCCCGACACCGTGACGCCGGCCGGCACGGCCGCCGTGACGCCGGCCTGCGCCGCCACCACCGCCCCGTCTCCAACCTTGATGTGGCCGATCACGCCGGATTGCCCTGCCAGGGTAACACCCCGGCCCAACTCGGTGCTGCCGCCCACGCCCACCTGGGCCACCAGGATGCAATTCTCACCGATGGTCACATTGTGGCCTATCTGCACCAGATTGTCAATCTTGGTGCCCTTGCCGACCAGAGTCGTGCCCGTCGTGGCCCTGTCAATGGTCACGTTGGCCCCTATCTCCACGTCGTCCTCGACCACCACCGTCCCTATCTGGGGTATCTTCCTGTAAACCTCTCCGTCCTTGGTGAACCCGAAGCCATCGCTTCCGATCACCGCCCCGCTGTGGATGATCACGCGGTCGCCCACGGTGACGTCCTCTCTTATGGTCACGTTGGGGTACACCAGGCAGTCAGAGCCGATCCTGGACTCGGCCCCCACGTAGGTTCCGGCCAGGATAGCGCTTCCGTCGCCGATCACCGCCCCGGGCCCGATCACCACGTTGGGCCCGACGTGAACCCCCGAGCCCAGGCATGCGCCGGCCGCCACCGATGCCGTCGGATGGATCCCCGGGGCATGACGACCCCTGCCGGGAACGAAGAACTCAACGGCCCTGACGAAGGTCAAGTACGGATTGTCGCTCAGAACCAACGCCTTGGAGGCGCAGGTGGTGCCTCTGGGAGCGATCACCGCGGAGGCCGCCGTGGTCTTGAGGAAGGCGTCGTACTTGCGGTCGGCCAGGAACGTTATTGTCCCGGGACCGGCCTCCCCTATTCCGGCGACACCACCGATGGTTATGGAGCCGTCACCGACCAGATCGCCGCCGATGATGCCCGCCAGCTCCCGCAGCGAAATCTCCGTCACCCTATTGCCCACCACCGGTCTCGGCTGCCTGCTTCTTGAGCTCGAGCTCCTGAAGCACCCGATCGGTAAGGTCGAGCTCGGGCTTCGAGTAAACCACAATGCCCGCGGCTGCGTCCAGGACCAGGTCGAACCCGTCCTTCTCGGCCACGGTCTTGGCCGCCTGCTCTATCGAATCCACGATCGGCCTCGTCAGTTCCTCGTTGCGCCTGGCAGCCCTGGTCTCGGCCTCCTGGCGGAACTTCACGTAGTCCTGCTGCTTCTTCTCGAGGTCGATCTGCTTTTCCCTGAGACGCTCCTCGCTGAACAAGTACTTCCTGGCTTCCAGTGTCTCCGCCGCGGCCTTGATGTCCCGCTCCATCGCCTCCACCTGCACGTTGAGGTCCGACATCTCCTTTTCGTACGCCTGCTGCGCCTCCTTGGCCGCGCTGTACTGCTCGAACACCGCCGTAGCGTTGACGAAGCCTATCTGGCCTTCGGCAAAGCACAGCGAGGCCGGCAGCAAAGCCGCGGAAACCACCGCCCCCAACACCAGTCTCTTCATTACGCTTCCTCCTCCGGACCCTTACAAACCGCTCATGCCGAACTGGAAATGGGTCTTCCAACCCGGCCCACCGTAAGCCTGGTCACGATCGAAACCGTATCCTACGTCGAGCCCTATCTGGCCGATCATGGGAATCTCTATCATGAAGCCGAAGCCCGCCGATCTGCGCAAGAGCCCCGGCCTGGCCCCCCGCAGGCTGTTCCAGGTGTTGCCAGCGTCAACGAATTGCCGCAGGAAGGCCTGGTTCTTGATCACCGGGATCCGGTACTCTATTGAGCCTGTCAGCATGAACCTGCCGCCCTCGTCCACCGCGTTGCCGGCGGGCACTATCTCGCGGTCGTCGTATCCTCGCACACCCTGAGAGGTGGTTCCTCCCAGGCGGAACCGTTCGTACAGGGGAATGTAGGGCTTGCCACCCAATCCGTCGATCAGCCCCACGCCGGCCTTGAACACAAGCGCCGACTTTGCGAGAGGCACCGCCATGAAGCTGGAGCTCTCCACGGTGTAGCTCTGGTAGGCGGTGGTGCCGCCAAGCCAGCCTCCGGCCCACTCCCCTACGGCCGAGGTCCGCGATCCGTCTCTGGGGAAGAAGGGATTGTCCACGCTGTTGCGCGAAATCGTGGCTGTGATCTTCGAAGTGGTGCGCTCCCCGGCCTGGCTCTTGACGTAAGCACCGGCGGCGTCGCCCGGAGCCAGTTTGCGCCGCTCGAGGCTGTAGCGGAGATATGCCCTCGAGTAGTCTATCAACGGGAATCTCCGTCCGGCCACCAACCCGAAGCCGTCCCGATAGTCGGTGTAAGTGTCGTATTCGCTCCGGGTGTCGTAGAGGTCCACCCCCACCAGGAGCGGCCTGTCCAGGAACCACGGATTGCGGTAGCTGAGGTCCACCTGAGTGAGCTTCCCGAATTCCCACTTCACACTGACCGACTCACCCTTGCCCAGCGTGAGGTAGGGGCGCTTGCGAGACCACCCCACGTTGTCGTGCGAAAACTCCACGAATCCGGTGACCCCGTACTCCTCGCTGTAGCTGGCGCCCACGTTGAAGATCCCGGTGGTCTTCTCCTTGACCTTGAAGATCAGGTCTATGTCGCCCTGATCGTTGGCCGCCCTTGTGGCGACCTCGACGTCCTCGAAGTACCCCAGGTTGAATATCTCGCGGTGGCTACGCTCCACCAGCGACCGCCGGAGGATGTCTCCCGGCTTTATCACGACCTCCCGCCTTATCACCTTCTCGTAAGTGGTCTGGTTGCCCTCGATAACCACCTTGCCCACGTGCACGGCCTGGCGCGCGCTGACTCTGAGGATGACGTCCACCCGGTCGCCGGCGAAGGCCTCCACCGGCTCAATCTCAGCAAACACGAAGCCCTGGTCGCCGAGGATGGAATACAGCGCTTCCTCGGTCTTCTCCATCTCGCCGATGCCATATGGCATGCCGGGCCGAAGCTCAATGCCCCGCCTGAGATCCTCTTCGGTTATCTTCCCCTCGAGGCTCTCGCCTTCGGCGATCTCCACGTCCACACGGTTCACGATGAACTTCGGCCCCTCCTCCACGGTGACCACCAGATCGGCCTCGTTGCGGGCCCGGTCGATCTTGGCCTCGTGGGAGACAACCTTGGCATCGGCGAAGCCCTGTTCTCGGTACAACCTCACTATCTTCTCTACGTCGGAATCGAAGCCCTCGGGATTGAAGTCCCTGGCGCCCCTGTACCAGGCGTTTCCCTTGCTCTCCATCACTTTCCTTATCTTCCCGTCTTCCACAAGGTCGTTGCCCTCGATCAGTATCCTCTCAACCTTGACCTTGCTGCCCTCGAAAACGTCGAAGGCGACCTCGGCGAGCCCGGGCTTTACCAGTTCCACCTCGGGAGTCACGCTGGCTATGTAGTAGCCCTCCTCGTTGTACAGGGCCTTTATCGCCCTCACGCTCTCGTCAACCAACCGCTGGTCCAGCACGGACCCAACCGATACCTGAATCTTGGGCTGCAGCTTCTTCTTGTCCAGCTTGGTGTGCCCCTTGGTCCTGACCGCGGTGACCAGCGGCCGTTCCACCACCTCAATGGTCACCTGCTGCCCGCCGGGCACATCCTCAAGGTAGAGCCTGACATCGTCAAAAAGCCCCGTGCCGAAGATGCGCTCAAGGCCCACCCTGATTTCTGAGTAGGGATAGGTCTGGCCGTGCTCTAACCCGAAGGTGTTGGTGATCGCGGCTTGGTCGGTCCGGAGATTGCCGGTTACCACAAGGCCCGCAATTGTCACTTGGTCGGGAACCGCGACGGCCGGCACGGCGGCAGCCAGGAGGGCAACTGCAACAAGAACACCTGCGAGTATGGCCCTCGCAGGGGTCACGACAGGGGAAACCGATGACTCACTCAGGCATATGTTACTCCAGCTCCTTCTCCTCAACCTCGTTCTCCTTGGTCCTTGCGCAGCCTACTTTCTCCTTTTTCGGCCTGGGTTTGCACTCGAAGCCCAAAACGTCCCTCTTTCGACAGACCTTGATGTTGGATCCGGGCTTGAACGTGCCCCTCAAAACCTCCTCGGCGAGTGGGTCCTCCAGCAGCCGCTGAATCGTCCTCCGGAGAGGCCTGGCGCCCAGAGCAGGATCGTAGCCCTTTTCCACCAGAAGGTCTCTGGCCTCGGGGGTCATCGCCAGCGACAGCCCGTAGATTCCAAGCCGTTCCTCGACTTCGGCCAACAGAATATCCACTATCTGATCGATCTCCGCAAGACCCAACGAGCGAAAGACGATGATCTCGTCGACCCGGTTGAGGAACTCGGGGTTGAAGGTCCGCTTGAGTTCGCTCAGCACCTTGTCTTTCATGTGATCGTAGGTTTCCTCGCCGCTCTCGCGCTGGAAGCCCAGCGAAATGCCCCCCCTTATCGCCCGCGCTCCCACGTTCGAGGTCATTATCACCACGGCGTTCTTGAAATCCACTGCCCTGCCGAAGCTGTCGGTCAGTTGCCCGTCTTCCAGCACCTGAAGCAGGATGTTGAAGACATCCGGGTGGGCCTTCTCTATCTCGTCCAGCAGTATCACGGTGTAGGGGCGCCTGCGGACGCGCTCGGTCAGCTGCCCGCCCTCCTCATAGCCCACGTATCCCGGAGGCGCGCCAACAAGCCTGGAGACCGCGAACTTCTCCATGTACTCGGACATGTCTATCCTGACCATGGAGTTCTCGTCGCCGAACATGAACTCCGCAAGGGCCCGTCCCAGCTCGGTCTTGCCGACCCCGGTCGGCCCCAGGAAGAAGAACGACCCTATCGGCCGTCTCGGGTCCTTGAGGCCCGCCCTTCCGCGCCTTATCGCCTTTGAGACCGCCGCCAGCGCCTCCTCCTGTCCCACAACCCGCTTCCTCAGCTCGTCCTCCATGCGCAGCAGCTTCTTGGATTCCTCTTCCTCAAGCTTGACTATCGGTATCCCGGTCATCCGGGACACGATGTAGGCGACGTCCTCGGCATCCACCTTGACGTCGGTGCCGTCTGCGGCCTGCTTCCAGTTCTTCCGAACCTCATCAAGCCTGGCCCTCAGCTCCCGCTCGCGGTCCCGCACTCGGGCCGCGTTCTCGAAGTCCTGCTTCTTAATGAAACTCTCTTTGTCCACTATCAACTTGTCCAGCTTGCCCTCGAGATCCCTTATGTCCGGGGGCACCGAGGACACCGACAGCCGCGCCCTGGCCCCGGCTTCGTCCACAACGTCTATCGCCTTGTCGGGCAGATAACGGTCCTTGACGTAGCGCTCGGAAAGCTGCGCAGCGGCCACAACTGCCTCGTCGGTGATGCGAACCCGATGGTGCGCCTCGTACTTGTCGCGCAGGCCCTTTATGATCTCGATGGTCTCCTCCACCGACGGCGGAGAAACCATTATGGGCTGGAATCTGCGCTCCAGAGCCCCGTCCTTCTCAATGTACTTGCGGTACTCGTCCAGGGTGGTCGCTCCTATGCACTGGAGCTCTCCGCGCGACAGCGCAGGCTTGAGCATGTTGGAAGCGTCTATCGCTCCCTCGGCGCCACCCGCTCCAACTATGGTGTGAAGCTCGTCTATGAAGACGATCACGTTGTGAGCCTCACGGATCTCGTTGATGATAGCCTTGAGGCGCTCCTCGAACTGGCCCCGGTACTTGGTGCCCGCGACGATCGCCGCAAGGTCGACGGCGACCACTCTCATGGTCCGGAGGATCTCAGGAACCTTGTTCTCCACTATCCGGGTGGCGAGGCTCTCCACAATCGCCGTCTTGCCCACCCCCGGCTCCCCAATCAGCACCGGGTTGTTCTTCTTGCGCCGGCACAGCACCTGCACCACGCGCTCTATCTCAACCTCCCTGCCAATCACCGGATCAAGCTTGCCCTGCCTGGCCAGTTCGCTCAGGTCCCTGCCGAACTGATCGAGCGCCGGGGTCTCGGTCTTGGGCTCATGCTTGCCGCCCTTGTGCGGGCGCGGCGAGCCCCCGAGCAACCTCAGGGTTTCGTCCCTGACCTTCTTCTTGTCCGCGCCGAACTCCAGCAGCACCCTGGCGGCTATTCCGTCGCCCTCGCGTATCAGACCCAGGAGCAGGTGTTCGGTACCGACGTAGTTGTGCCCCAGTATCTTGGCCTCATCCACGGAAAGCTCGAGCACATGCTTGGCCCTGGGCGTGAAGGGAATCTCGGTTATGGTGACCGACCCGCTGGACGCGGGCACCATGCTCTCTATGGTCCGCTTTATAACCTCGAGATCCAACCCGAGGTTGCCCAGTATTGCCG
>JBAQHK010000180.1:0-27161 GCA_049288275.1 bacterium
ATCCACCACCGCGCCCCGGGCCGCCGCGCCTTCGGCCGCCGCGCCTTCGGCCGCCGCGGCGCCGAGCGTGTAGCAGTCGATTGCGCGCCATACCTCCAACCGCCCGTCGGGATACCACGCCCCGGCCTCGCGCCGCGCGGGATCGCTTCGGGTCACCGCCGCGTCAAGGCCGCGCAAGGGATCGGGACTTTCGATGGGCGCATCCGATCCGAAGGCGACCCGGCCGCCGGCATCGAGTATCCGCTTCCAGGCGTAGGCGTTCGCCGAGCGCTCTCCCCAGTACTTGTCCGCCACGTACCTGTCTGAAACAAGATGAATGGGTTGCATCGAAGCCACAACCCCCAACCGGGCGAAGCGCGGGAAGTCTTGGCCGCGCACCACCTGGGCGTGCTCGATCCTCAAGAGCGCGCCGGCGCCGCGCGGGCTGCGTCTCGCCTCCTCGTACGCGTCGAGCACCGTCATGTTGGCCCGGTCGCCAATGGCGTGCACGCTCACAGCGAAGCCCCTCTCGACAGCGCCCAGGATTATCCGGCGGAGCTTGGGTTCGGCAGAGAAGGCGACTCCAAGGTTGCCCGGCTGACCCGAGAAGGCCTCCAGCATGCTGGCGGTCTGGGAGCCAAGCGTCCCGTCGGCGTAGGTCTTCACGCACCTGCACGCCTCGGACGGCTGGAGTCCGTCCAGCTCCTCGGGTTCGAGGACCTCCCGCATCCGAAAGAGCCTGAGTGAAATCGATCCGGCGGCCACCGCCTGATCCAGCGCTTCGCCCATGGCCGGCGTCTCGATGGTGTGCGCTCCGGTAAGGCCCAGCCTCCGCAGCCTGGCACAGGCAGTCTTCAGGGCATCCCGTACCTGCCCTCCGCGGAACCCGCCGACTCGGTCGAACACCAGATTGGCGGCCTTCTCCTTGAAGATCCCCGTCGGTCGGCCCGACGCATCTATCGTGATCTGCCCGCCTTCGACCGCCGGGGCTCGATCCGCCAGGCCGGCCTCCCGCAGGGCGGCGCTGTTGAGCCACACCAGGTGACCGTCCCGGCTGGTCAGGACCACAGCATGAGCCGGCGCCGCCCCATCGAGCATCTCTCGCGTGGGGAAGTCCGCCAGACGCCAGCGCTGCTTGTCCCAGCCCCGCCCCCAGATCCAACCGCCTGCGGCGAGGAGGCCGGCCTGGCACCGGACAGCATCGAGACCCTCCTCCAGGCTTGGGGTATCGGCGAGATCGACCTCGAAAAGGGATTTGGCGTAGTTGACAAGATGGATGTGGGAGTCCACGAGGCCCGGCAGCACCAGCGCTCCGCGAAGATCGAAGACCTCGAGAGCCTGGTCGGGAGCAGGCCCCGCCGGACCGGCGAAATCCCGCTCCGGGCCCACCTCGAGGATGCGGTCGCGGTCGAAGACAAGACAACCCCGGCCGACGGCTTCGCCATTGCCGAGGTAGATAGTGCAGTTGGTGAAGGCCGTGCGCCTTGGCGCCTTGCTATCCACGAACGCCGCCTCCTGGGCATCCTGCCGGGCATCCGACGGCCCGGCCCGCTCTACGTGGTGGGGTGCGCTCGGGGAGTGGCCCGGGCCTATTCCTTGCACACCGGGCAAGCGGACTCGCCGGCCGCCAGCACGCGACCGCACTTGGGACAGCTGCGCAGCTTTCGCCCGCACTCCTTGCAGAAGGGATAAGCCTCCTCCGTGGGGGCGTCACAGAATGGGCATTGGCACGGGCCGTGCGGTTTGGCTCCGTCGTGGCTGCGATCGGCCTTATTTCGTGTCATGCTCCCCTCCCTCCGCCTTGCGCGTCCGATAGTCTTCTATGGCCTTGTGAAGCGCGTCGGCGCCAAGATTCGAGCAGTGCATCTTGTTGGACGGCAGCCCGTCCAGTTCCTTGGCGACGTCCTTGTTGGTGATCTTCATGGCCTCGTCCAGGGTCTTGCCCTTGGCCATCTCGCTGACCATGCTGGAGACAGCGATGGCGGCGCCACAGCCGAAGGTCTTGAACTTTATGTCCTCCAGCTTGTCGTCCTTGACCTTTATGTAGAAGGTCATCATGTCGCCGCACACCGGGTTGCCGACCGTCCCCGCGCCATCGGCCTCCTTGATCTCCCCCACGTTGCGGGGATTCATGAAGTGCTCCATTACCTTCTCACTATACATCGGGTTACCTCCAGCCAGACCGCGAGCCGACTCCGGCTCGCCACCCTCCCCGCCAGCCCACACCTGCCCCGGCGAACCACGTGGTTGCCATCTCCAATATGCCAAGCCGCTGCGCGCCAGTCAAGCCGAAACCAAGCCTGAACCGGCCCGAAACCCGCGCGGAGACAGAATTCTCTTGCAAAAGGGGTGCCGTTTCCACTACCATCGTCCAAATTCTTTGAGAATCGCGGTGCCCTGTGGTAGATTGAGGGCACGGGGGGTTCCCTTTGAACGACGAAAAATGGTACTACCTGCTCGAGGAAATAGACCGGAAGTTCGGTATCGAAGAGCGGACCACCGAAGAAGTCCCTGAGAAGCGGCTCAAGGTCGAGAAGGCGATCTTCACCGGCGCCGGCGGGCGGATGAAACTGGAGCGGTCCACTCGGGCCCTGGTGCTCGAGCGGCAGGTCAAGTTCTCCAGGCGGATAGGCGGCGAGACTCAAGAGAAGTTTCTCTACTCCGACACCGAGAAGACCCACAGGGTTCTGCTCTTCAAATGGGACGAGCAGTCAGGCATCTGGCGGGAGATCGAGTTCAGGAAGCTCGCCACGTGAGGGGTGGGGCAGCACCATGATCCTGACGCCGGCTTGATATGCCTCCCCGCGGCCCGGAGTCGCGGGGAGTCGCCATAACGGGGACCGCCAAGCGTGAACATGGATATTGATGAAGATCTGTCGTCGTTTGTCTCCCAGGCCAAGCTGGAGGAGCTCTTGGAGCTCCTCGGGGACTCGGAATCCCTGCTGATCCTCACCCACGACAATCCGGATCCCGACGCCTTGTCCGCCGCCTGCTGCCTGCGTTACATTGTCACCAAGAGGTCGCAGACCAAGGTGAGGATAGGATACGGTGGGATCGTGGGCAGGGCCGAGAACAGGACCATGCTCAAGCTCCTGAAACTTCACACGACCAAGATAACTGAGGCCAGGATAAGGAAGTACAAGTCCATAGTGCTGGTGGACACCCAACCCCTGACCGGCAACAACTCCTTGCCCCGGCGGGTCGCTGTCAAGGGGATCATAGATCACCATCCCGAGCGCAAGTCCACCAGGGCGCCCTTCCGGGACATCCGGCCCAACTACGGGTCGGTCGCGACTATTCTTACCGAGTACCTGTTCGCAAGCGGGCTCGACATCCCCACCAATCTGGCGACCGCCCTCTTCTACGGCATCGCCTCCGAGACCCAGGACCTTGGGCGGCAGGTCTCCAATGCCGACGCGGTGGCTTACTTGAGCCTGTTTTCCAGGGCCAACAAGAAGGTGCTCTCGCGGATAAGAAGGCCCGTCGTGAAGCGGGAGTACTTCGCCTACATGGCCGCCGCCATCGCCAACGCGGTCACCTACAAGCACACCATAGCCACCTGCCTGGGGCGCGTGACCAACCCGGACATGATAGCCCTGGTGGCCGACATGCTGCTCACGGTGGAGCGAATGACCTGGTCGATGGCGACCGGCAGATACAAGGACAGCATCCTGATCTCCGTCCGCTCCAACCGGGAGAAGGCGCGAGCCGGCGCAATGGCCCGCAGGATCGTGGGCTCCGGCGGCACCGCGGGCGGCCACGACACCGTGGCGGGCGGGCAGGTGTCCTGCGAGGACAAGACCGACAGACAGTGTGAGGATACTGAGCACCGGCTGATGGAGACCTTCTTCCGCGTGCGGGGCAAACCCGAGGGCGGAGAGGTCACCCCGTTGGTCGCCCCGGAGAGAGAGCCGCGAAGGCCCGAGGAGGCCGACAGAACATCTGACGGAGACTCCGGCAGCACAGACTAGTTATACTACCTACAGGAAGGAGGTGGACAAATGAAGGCATCGGTGGACAAGGACCTTTGCACAGGATGCGAGCTCTGCACGCAGACCTGCCCGGATGTGTACGAGATGGACGGCGACACGGCCGCGGTCAAGGTTGATCCGATACCCTCGGGCTCCGAGGAGTGCGCCAAGCAGGCAGCGGAAGAGTGTCCTGTTGAAGCAATAAAGATCGAGTAGCGCTTGAAGTCGGGAGGCTTGGGAAAGCAGGTATCTCCTTCCTGAGCCTCCCGCCCCCACACCGACCATCGGGGTGGAAACGGCTGGCACCGGAAGGCGGGCAATGGTGTACTGGATCGGCGGCATAGTTGCTTTGGCGCTGCTTGCATATCTGGTAGCGGCCCTGCTCAAGCCGGAGAAGTTCTGAGGGGTAGGTCTGATGAGCTGGCACGGCATCATCCAGATGGCCCTGTTCATGACCGTCCTGACGCTCCTTGTCAAGCCCCTCGGCGCTTACATGGCCCGGGTCTACGAGGGCAGGCCCCTCGTCCTTCAGAGAGTCTTCGGGCCCATCGAGCGCCTGATCTACCGCTGGTGCCGTGTCAAGCCCGATGGGGAGATGACCTGGAAGGGTTACGCCTGGGCGCTGATCGTCACCAACGCCCTGGGCATGCTGGCAGTTTTTGCACTGGCTCGCCTGCAGGGGCATCTTCCCATCAACCCGATGCACAGACCGGGGATGGCCCCGGATCTTGCTTTCAACACTGCGGTCAGCTTCGCGACAAACACCAACTGGCAGAGCTACAGCGGCGAGGCCGCACTCAGCTATCTGACGCAGATGCTCGGTTTGGGCGTCCAGAATTTCCTGTCGGCCGCCTCCGGGATGGCCGTATTGGCTGCTCTGGTCCGAGGCCTGGCGCGCGACACGGCGAAAACCATCGGGAGCTTCTGGACCGATCTCGTCCGCGGGACGCTCTACATCCTGCTGCCGCTCTCCTTGGTCCTCGCCGTGCTGCTCGTGTCCCAGGGCGTGGTTCAGACATTCAGGGCCAGCCAGGAAGCGACCCTCATAGAGCCCATGCGCGGCCCTCAGGGCCAATTGGTGACCAGGCAGGTCCTGGCGCTTGGCCCCGCAGCTTCGCAGATCGCCATCAAGCAGCTCGGCACCAACGGCGGCGGGTTCTTCGGCGCCAACTCGGCCCACCCCTTCGAGAATCCCACGCCCCTGGCCAACTTCCTCGAGATGCTGGCCATCCTCCTGATTCCCGCGGCCCTGTGCTACACGTTCGGCCGAATGGTGGGCCGGACGCGCCAGGGATGGACGGTGTTCGGCGCTATGACCCTGCTGTTCGTGCCCTTGCTCGTGCTCTGTCTTCATTCGGAGCAGGCAGCCAATCCCGCGATCGACGGGCTGGGGATCCGGCAGGACCTGACTGCGACGCAGCCCGGCGGCAACATGGAGGGCAAGGAGGTGAGGTTCGGCATAGCCGGATCGGCCCTCTGGGCGACCGGCACCACCGCGGCATCCAACGGGTCAGTGAATTCCATGCACGACTCCTTCACACCCCTGGGGAGTCTCGGACCGTTGTGGCTGATGCAGCTCGGAGAGGTTGTCTACGGGGGCGTCGGCTCGGGACTTTACGGCATGCTGGTCTTCGCCATCGTCGCCGTGTTCATAGCGGGGCTGATGGTGGGGCGCACCCCCGAGTATCTGGGCAAGAAGATCGAGGCTTACGAAATCAAGATGGCTTCCCTGGTGATCCTCATTCCTCCTGCCCTGGTGCTCATAGGCACGACAGCAGCGACGCTCGGTCGCGCGGGCCGGGCCGCTGTGCTCAATCCGGGCCCGCACGGCTTCACCGAGATCCTCTACGCCTTCTCCTCCGCTGCCAACAACAACGGCAGCGCCTTTGCAGGGCTGGCTACCAACACCGTCTTCTACAACGTCGCGCTGGCGCTGTGTATGTTCTTCGGCAGGTACGGGCTGATGATACCCACGCTTGCCCTTGCCGGGTCGCTCGCCGGCAAGCGCCACCTGCCGGCCGGCCCGGGTACCCTGGCCACTGACACTCCGCTGTTCGTGGTGTTCCTGGCGGCTGTCGTGGTGATCATTGGGGCTCTCACCTTCGTACCGGCCCTCGCCCTGGGGCCGATTGCCGAGAGGTTGATGATGCCGTGAGAAAGACCCACTCCCTGTTTGAGCCCCGGATAGTCTGGCCGGCGGTCATCCAGTCTTTCAAGAAGTTGGATCCGCGCCATCAGGTGCGCAACCCGGTGATGTTCGTGGTCGAGGTGGTAAGCCTGTTCGTGACCGGCTTGTGGCTGCAGGCTCTCTTCGGGAAGGGCGAAGCCCCCCAGGGGTTCATCCTCGCGGTTGCGGTGTGGCTCTGGGTCACGTTGCTCTTCGCCAATTTCGCGGAGGCCATGGCCGAGGGGCGAGGCAAGGCCCAGGCGACCGCCTTGCGACGCGCCCGCAAAGAGACGCCGGCGAAGAGGATGACCGGCGAGCGCTATGGCTCCGGACACGACCCGGTGCCTGCGACGTCACTTCGCAAGGGAGACGTGGTGCTGGTGGAGGCCGGCGAGATCATCCCGATGGACGGGGAGGTGATCGAGGGCGTGGCATCGGTGAACGAGGCCGCGATCACGGGTGAGAGCGCTCCGGTGATCCGCGAGAGCGGCGGTGATCGAAGCGCGGTGACCGGTGGCACACGGGTCCTGTCCGACTGGCTTGTGATCCGCGTCACGGCCAATCCCGGTGAGACGTTTCTCGACCGGATGATAAGTATCGTGGAGGGCGCGACGCGCCAGAAGACCCCGAGCGAGATCTCCCTGGGAATACTCCTTGCCGGGCTCAGCATCATCTTCCTGCTCGCTACCGCGACGCTCCTGCCCTTCTCTCTGTACGGCGTCGATGCTGCCGGGCATGGCTCACCTGTACAGCTTACCGTGCTGGTGGCCCTGCTAGTCTGTCTGATCCCTACGACCATAGGCGGGCTTCTGCCCGCGATAGGGATCGCGGGTATGGATCGCCTGATTCAGGCCAACGTGATTGCCACCTCGGGACGAGCAGTTGAAGCGGCCGGTGACGTGGACGTTCTCTTGCTGGACAAGACCGGCACCATCACCCTGGGGGATCGCCAGGCGGTCGCCTTTCTTCCGGGCGAGGGGGTGAGCGCCGAGAAGCTGGCGGACGCTGCGCAGCTGGCCTCGCTCTCGGACGAGACCCCGGAGGGCCGGAGCGTCGTCGTGCTTGCCAAGCAGAAGTACGGCCTCAGGGAGCGCCAGGTGCACGAACTGGGCGCGGTCTTCGTTCCGTTCTCAGCTCAGACCAGAATGAGCGGCGTGAACCTCGCGGGCGGCCGCGAGATCCGCAAGGGCTCCGCGGATGCGGTCGAAGCCTACGTCCGCCTGAGGGGCGGCGAGCTGCCGGCCTCGGTCCGCGCCGACGTCCAGTCGATTGCCCGCGGAGGCGGGACTCCGCTGGTGGTGGCCGAAGGCGGCACCGTGCTGGGCGCGATTCATCTCAAGGACATCGTCAAGGGAGGGATCAAGGAACGCTTTGACCAGCTCAGACGCATGGGAATAGGCACGGTGATGATCACCGGCGACAACCCCTTCACGGCCGCAGCCATCGCCGCCGAGGCCGGTGTAGACGATTTCCTGGCCGAGGCCACTCCCGAGGCCAAGCTCAGGCTGATCCGCGACACCCAGACCCGAGGGCATCTGGTGGCAATGACCGGCGACGGCACCAACGATGCGCCCGCGCTTGCGCAAGCGGATGTGGCCGTAGCCATGAACACCGGAACCCAGGCGGCGCGAGAGGCCGGCAACATGATCGACCTGGACTCAAACCCCACCAAGCTGATTGAGATCGTGGGGATCGGAAAGCAGCTTCTCATGACTCGCGGCGCTTTGACCACCTTCAGCATAGCAAACGACGTATCCAAGTACTTCGCCATCATCCCCGCCGCGTTAGCCACGACCTACCCGGCGCTCGCGGCCCTGAACGTGATGCGCCTGTCGTCGCCGACAAGCGCGGTGTTGTCCGCCGTGATCTTCAACGCTCTGGTGATCGTGGCCCTGATCCCCCTGGCCCTTCGCGGAGTGCGCTACAGGCCTGTCGGCGCAAGCCGACTGCTGCGCAGCAACCTCTTGGTGTACGGGGGCGGGGGGCTGGTGGTGCCGTTTGTGGGCATAAAGCTGATCGACATGCTACTGGCTGCAATCGGGCTGGTTTGAGAAAGGACGGCCGATCTGTGCGCGAGCACTTGCGTCCCGCGGTAGTCGCGTTCGCGGCGTTGACCGCGCTCTTGGGCATCGCATATCCCCTGGCCTTGACCGGAGTCTCCAGGACGGCGTTCGGGCACAAGGCCGCCGGCAGCCTGTTGTACCACGACGGGCGGGTGGTGGGTTCGAGCCTTATCGGGCAGGAGTTCTCCCAGGGCCGCTACTTTTGGACACGACCCTCCGCGACCGGGCCTGCGCCCTACAACGCCGAGGCATCCTCCGGGTCCAATCTTGGACCCTCGAACCCTCTGCTGCGCCAGAGAGTTGAGGCGCGGGCCGAGGCACTGAGGGTTCTCGACCCCGGCAATCCCGGGCCGATTCCCGTGGACCTGGTCACCTCGTCCGGCAGCGGGCTCGATCCTCACATAAGCGTCGCAGCGGCCGAGTACCAGGTGCCCAGGGTCGCCCGCGCGCGTGATCTGCCGGAGGCCGCGGTCAGAGAACTGGTCAGGGCGAACAGCAGTGGTCGCACCTTCGGCTTCCTGGGTGAGCCGGTGGTCAATGTCTTGATGCTCAACCTTGCTTTGGATAGACTGGACGGCAAATGACGACGGCCCATGATCCTGAGGTACGCGACCGGCGGCCGGATCCCCAGGCCCTGCTGGCCGAGGTGATGCGGCAGGAGCGTCCCAGAGGGCGGCTCAAGATATTCCTCGGCTACGCGCCGGGGGTGGGCAAGACCTACAAGATGCTCCAGGAAGCGCAGGCGGCCCGCGAGCGCGGCGCCGACGTGGTGGTAGGCATTGCCGAAACCCACGGCCGCGCCGAGACCGACGTCCTCGTCCGGGGCCTGGAGATCGTGCCCCGGCGCCGGGTACCCTACCGAAACGTGACTCTCGAGGAGATGGACCTCGAGGCGCTTGAGACCCGCCGGCCGCGGCTGGTCCTGGTGGACGAGCTGGCCCACACGAACGCTCCCGGGAGCCGCCACGAGAGGCGCTATCAGGACGTTCAGGCCCTGCTCGAGCAGAACATCGACGTGTACACCACGGTCAACATACAGCACTTCGAGAGCCTCAACGACACCGTCGCAGAGATCACGGGCATACGGGTACGCGAGACCGTGCCCGACGTGCTGCTCGACACGGCCGACGAGATCAGCCTGGTGGACATTCCGATAGAGCAGCTGCAGGAGCGCCTCGCCGAGGGCAAGGTCTACGCTCCCGATCTGGCCGGCCCGGCTCTGGACAACTTCTTCAAGCGGGGAAATCTCCTGGCCCTGCGCGAGCTCGCCCTGCGCCGGGTGGCCGGCAAGATGGACAGCGAGTTGGTCAACTACATGAAAGCTCGCGGCATTGCCGGACCCTGGGCAACGTCAGAGAGGTTGATGGTCTGCCTTGGCGCAAGCCCGTTCGCTCCCAGGCTGGTCCGCAAGGCCTTCAAGATGGCGAGCGATCTCAAGGCGGAGTGGTACGCAGCGTATGTCGAGACTCCCTCCCACGTCGCCGTCAGCGAGAAGGAGCGGGCCAATCTGACCGACACCCTGGCCCTGGCGGAGGAACTGGGGGCCAAGGTGGTGACGCTCTCCGGTTCCGATGTCGGTGAGGAGATCCTGCGGTTCGCCGCCCTCGAGAAGATCACCAAGGTGGTGCTCGGCAGGCCACGGGGCTCGTTCTTCCGGCAGATGCTCTTTCGCTCCCCCGTCTACGAGATCATCAAGAGACCGGCCGGATTCGACGTATACTTCATCGCCCACTCGCCTGCCGACATCTCCGGTGATGACGCCCTGGACTCTAGGGCCGTGCGCCTCAGGCCCCTTCCCTGGCGCAACTACGGCCTTGCCTGCCTCACCGTCGCCCCCGCAACGGCTCTGGCCGCCCTGTTCTTCTACGGATTCCACATCGAGTCGGTTGTGATCGTCTTCGTCCTGGCGCCCATGGCCAGCGCCTTCTTCTACGGAGTCAGACCGTCGCTCGTGGCATCAATCGTTGCTGCGCTGGTCTACGACTACCTGTTCACCAGACCCCACTTCAGCTTACGCATGGCGGATGCTGCAACCGTGCTTGAGGTCGCTGTCTTCATGGTTATCTCCGTGTTGACGGGCCAGCTGGCCAAGCTGGTCCGCCGCCAGCAGGAAGCCTTGAGCGTAAGGCTCGGACAGACGGAATTGCTTTCCGACATGGGCAGGGAGTTGCTTGCTGTCCCCAACATAGGGCAAATAGCAGTCGAGGCTGCAGGCCCGCTGAACCGACAGGTTCGCAGCACGATCAGCCTGATGAAGACCACGGTCCAAGAGGCGATAGCCGCAACGGTGATTCGCTACACCGACCGCGCGCTCCAAGTGCCCTGCGTGGTCATCCTGCGCAGGAAGGGCGAGGAGCCGAGGGTCTGGGCCAGATCGAGCCAGGACCTGACGATGACGGCCAAGGACCAGGCCATCGCCCAGTGGGTCTTTGACAACAATCAGCCCGCAGGCAGGGGAACCAGGGTCCTTGAAGCTTCGGAATACTGCTTCCTTCCCATCTCGTCCAAGGGCAGGTGCTGGGGCGCTGTCGGCCTTGGTTCGGACTTTGGCCGGCTGTTGCCCGGGGAACGGGCGCTGGCCCAGGCGGTAGCCAATCTCGCCGCGGTGGCCCTTGAGAACCTCGAGGGCCAGGCGCCCGAGCCTGCTTGATTTCCTGATGGAACCCCAGGTCACATGAAGTACGTCTAATTCGATTGATCTACGCCTGAGGCTGTGGTACGATATACTTCATGCTTCCCTGAGAAAGCGGCGTCCGGCACGTGGTTCGAACCAATGAACGGCCTTACATCAGCCATCCAGACCAGCCCGAGACAGGAGGTCTAGCGTGACAGGCTGCAGCCATTCGGCACCACTCCGCGGCTTCATTGCGACTTGCGTTCTTGCGCTGTTGGCGCTCGGTTCCGGGCTGCATGATCCTGCCCTGGCCTGGGACGACGGCACCCTGGCGGGCTGGGGAGAGCAGGTGATCATCGGTGCCGACGGATTGACGCACCTTGCGGCCGCCGCGGGCGGCCAGGGTCACATGCTGGGCCTGCGACCCGACAGCACGGTGGCAGCCTGGGGAGACAACAGCTGCGGGCAGTGCAACGTGCCGGCCCCCAACGCGGGTTTCACGGCAGTCGCCGGAGGCAGCCTTCACAGCCTCGGTCTCAAGTCCACGGGCGCCATCGTGGGTTGGGGATATAACTACTATGGGCAGTGCAACGTGCCTGCCCCCAACTCCGGCTTTGTCGGCATAGCCGCCGGCGAGTCTCACAGTTTGGGGCTAAGGGCCGACGGCACGATCGCCGCCTGGGGAGCCAACCACAGCGGCCAGTGCAACGTCCCTTCTCCCGACTCCGGCTTCGTTGCGATTGCAGCGGGCCGATGGCATAGCCTGGGCCTCAAGGCCGACGGCACGATCGCCGCCTGGGGTTACAACTACTACGGCCAGTGCAACGTGCCCTCGCCCAACGCGAACTTCGTGGCGGTAGCAGCCGGCGACATGCACAGCGTGGGTCTCAAGGCCGACAGTACCATCGTGGTATGGGGTGACAACCTGGGAGGCCAGTGCAACGTCCCCTCGCCCAACTCGGGATTCGTTGAGATAGCCGCGGGCGGAGGACGGAGTATGGGTCTCAGGGCCGACAGCACCATAGTGGAGTGGCCTTACGGTGATGTGCCTTCCCCGAACGAGGGCTTCGTGGCCTTGGCCGCCTCTCAAAGTCATAGAATGGGTATCGGGTCTGATGGGACCTTCTTGATCTGGGGACCCAATCAGTGGGGCGAGTGCATCGTCTCGACGGCAAACCAGGGCTTTCTGGCGGCGGCCCTCGGTGAGTTTCACAATCTTGCGCTGAGGTCCGACGGCAGTGTCCTGGCGTGGGGGGGATACCAGTACGGCCAGACCACCGTGCCGTCGCCCAACACCGACTTCGTCGCGATCGCCGCGGGCTACCATCACAGCCTTGGGCTCAAGGCCGACAGCACGGTGGTTGGATGGGGATACAATTACTCCGGCCAGTGCAATGCGCCGTCGCCCAACGCGGACTTCGTTGCGGTGGCGGCGGGCGGCGATACCTACTTCGAGTGGATGGACGAATGGGGCAACATGTACCGCATCGAGGAAAGCGGGCATAGCCTGGGCCTCAAGTCCAACGGCGCAGTGGTCGCCTGGGGAAACAACGGGTCAGGTCAATGCACGGTCCCCTCGCCCAACGCGAACTTCGTTGCGGTGGCGGCGGGCGAGTCCCACAGCCTCGGGCTGAAGTCGGGCGGCGTTGTCGTGGCCTGGGGAAGCAACACCTACGGCCAGTGTGCCGTGCCCTCGCCTAACGAGGACTTCGTGGCGATCGCGGCCGGGAGGGCGCACAGCCTCGGACTCAAATCCACAGGTGTCGTGGTGGCCTGGGGAGACAACACCTACGGCCAGCGTACAGTGGCCCTGCCCAACTCGGACTTCGAGACAATCGCAGCCGGCGGGGATCAGAGCGCGGGGACAAAGTCCGACGGTAGCGTTGCGGCCTGGGGAGTGAACTGGTACGGCGAGCGCGACGTTCCGGCTCCCAATTCAGGCTTCGAGACCGTCGCCGTCGGGGCTCACAGGAGCCTGGGCCTGAGAACCTCTCCCCTGTCCGGCGTCGTCACTCCGGCCGGGGACCTGTCGCCTGGCGACGCCAGGCTTGAGATCGTCTGGCTCGCTCCCAATCCGTCTGCCGCATCAATCGAGGTGTGTCTTGAGGCAAGGCAGCCGGGCGCGCTCTTCCTGCGGGTCTATGATGTGCGCGGCAGATGCGTCAGAACGCTAGTGGACGTGTGCCCGACCCCCGGCAAGCACCGAATCACATGGGATGGCCACGACTCCAGCGGGGCGAGAACCGCTCCGGGTGTGTACCTGCTTCGTGCGAGCGGCGGCGCCGGCGAGTCCGGCATGGCCAAGGCGGTTCTGGTCCGGTGACCTGGATGCCGCTCGGCTAAGGCGGCTAGGGCGCGGACCTCGCTATGGTCTTGACCAGGGCCCCGGCGGGCACCTTGTCGGTGAGCCGCATGCCGTTGAGGATCGCCACGTTCTCCAGCTCGCTCTCCGGCGTGCCGAATTGAGTCAGGATCGCCGCCAGGGTCCCCTCCCTGGCCGCCTTCCTCACGGTCAGCCTGTCGGGCCGCACGTTGATCTTGGAGGCATCTTCCAGGTTCTTGAACCCGCCTAGGGTCTTGGAGAACGCGCTCGAGTACTTGGAGTAGGCGCTTCGGGCTGTGAGCCCGTGAAGGCCGTAGATCGAGCCGTCCTTGGCTATGAAGTAGGACATGGCCGCGAGGGTGTCTCCGTCGGACACAAGCCTGGTCACCATCTTCTCGGCCTGGAGCCCGTTGACCTCCAGCCTCTCCCTGGATTGCACCGCGGCGCCGTTGTCTTCCACGAAGCGGTCGGCCGCCCTGGAGACAGAGCCTGAGTCGTCCAGCATGAGGAGGATCACTGCGTCCTTGTCGTCGCTGAGGATCTGCACTTGCGCCGGGGTGTTCGCAAGCTGCCAACCCGCCGGGACCGGCAAGGTGAATCTCATGGTCGGATGGTAGAAAGCGCCGCCTTCCACATATCCCTGACGCGGATCATCGCCGTAAACGATTCCGTCGACCATCTTAAGGTAATCGTCCCGCCTCACCGCGTACTCCGCCAGGCCGAGCGTCCGGCGCCACTCCTCGGCCTTGGCCCCAACCGCCGCGACTCGGTTCTCCGGATTGGGATGGGTGGAGAACCAATCGGGAAGTCCTGCGCCGCCGCCCGGACTCATCCTCTCCAGAGTCTGAAAGAAGGCCGCCATTCGCCGCGCGTCGTAACCTGACTTGCTGGCGTACTCCACGGCAAGATTGTCCGCCTGGCGCTCGTCGTCTCGGCTGAATTTCAGGAACAGCATCCCCGCGCCAAACTGGGCCAGGTCGGCGTACTTCCGGAAGGTCTCGGAATAGACCATGCCGACCCCGAGGCCGAGCTGAGTGAGCTGCTGGCGGCTCATCTGCTGGGCTATGTGCCTGGCGTTCACGTGACCCAGTTCGTGCCCCAGGACGCCCGCGAGCTCCGCCTCGTCGTCAAAGTAGGCAAGAATGCCCCGGGTGACGTAGACGTACCCGCCCGGCCCGGCAAAGGCGTTCACGACCGGCGTGTCCAGCACCTTGAAGTGGTACTCCAGATTCGAGCGCTGGGTGACCTCGGAGATCGTCTGACCCAGCCGGTCGATGTAACCGGCCAGGTCCTGGTCGTCGTAGATACCGTAGGTCCGCGTAATACCCTGATCGGACTGCTTGCCGAGGGCGACCTCGTCGCTTTCGGTGACGAGCATCAGTTCCCGCTTGCCGGTGACCGGGTTTACGGCACAGGACAGCGGAACCAGAAGCAAGAGCAGGATCGCCACCACTGTGAAGAGGGACTTGCGGCCGCGCATGTCGCGTCCTCCTGTAGCTTGAGTTGGTTGGGGAGCGTCCCGGGTCCGATCTTACCCACCCGCCGGTCGGCAGTCAACCTCTACCTTGCCGGGCCACGTGCTCCACTCCACTGTCGAGCGCACCGCCGGCCGTGCGCATGACCGGTCGAGCGCATCACCTGCGCCGCCCATCCCGACCCGCTCACCTGGTGTGTCCCGGCGTGAGGTCGGCGGCGGCCGGCAGGCGCGGAGGCTTGCGCGCACGGGTTGCCCTCTCGAAGGCGTAGGCGATCTTGATCAGCGCGGGCTCGCTGTAAGCGCCGGCAAAGAACGACAGTCCCACCGGCAGCCCGTGAACGTAGCCCAGAGGCACCGTGATGTGAGGGTAGCCCGCGACCGCCGCCTGAGTCGAGCAGCCGCCGCCGTAGTGATCGCCGTTTATGAGGTCCGTCGGCCAGGGCGGGCCGCCGGTCGGCGCCACGATGGCGTCCAGCCCGTGCTCAGCGACTAGGGCGTCGATGCCCTCGGCCCGCGAAAGCCGCGCCGAGGTCTCAAGCGCCTCGAGATACTCGGGACTTGTGAGCGGTCCCTTGGCCTGGGCCATCTCGAAGATCTCCTGGGCGAAGTAGGGCATTTCCTCGTCGCGGTTCTCCTCGTTGAAGCGAATCAGATCCTCGAGGGAGGCTGCAGGCGCGGCGGCTCCACGCGCCGCGAGATAAGCGTTGAGATCGGCCTTGAACTCAAAGAGCAGCACTTCGAACTCCGGCCCATCGAGATCGGCCTTGTGCGGCATGTCGGCAGGGTCAACTATGACGGCGCCCTCGGCCTTCATCGCCTGAATCGCCTCTTCTGCCAGGGCGACCACCCGCTCGTGGGACAGGAAGAGGTTGCGCGCAATGCCGATGCGGGCGCCGGCCAGGCCTGCGGGGTCGAGGAAGCGCGTGTAATCGGGGTGGGGTCGGGCGCCGGCAGTGGCGGCGTCGCTGGGATCGGTTCCCGCGAGGGCGCCCAGGAGCGCGGCGGCGTCGGCCACAGAGCGGCACATTGGGCCCGCGGTGTCCTGAGTGTGGGAAATCGGAACTATGCCCGAGCGGCTCACCAGCCCCACCGTGGGCTTCAAGCCCACCACTGAGTTGGCCGACGCCGGGCAGACGATCGAGCCGTCGGTCTCTGTGCCCACCGCCGCTGCGCACAGATTGGCCGCCACTGCCGCGCCCGACCCCGAGCTCGAGCCGCAGGGGTTGCGGTCCAGGGCGTAGGGATTGTGAGTCTGCCCGCCCCGCCCGCTCCAGCCGCTCGAGGACCGCATCGAGCGGAAGTTGGCCCATTCGCTGAGGTTGGTCTTGCCCAGGATCACCGCCCCTGCCTCGCGCAGCCGCTCCACGATGAAGGCGTCGCGGCCCGGCCTCTGGCCCAGGAGAGCCAGGGACCCGGCCGTGGTTTCCATCTTGTCCGCAGTATCGATGTTGTCCTTGATCAGAACCGGGATTCCGTGCAAGCTGCTGCGCACTCGCCCCTCACGGCGCTCTCGGTCGGCCTCGGCGGCGGCGGCGAGTGCATCGGGATTCACTTCAATTACCGAGTTGAGACCGGCGCCATCTCCGATCACCCGTCCCGTGGCCCTGTCGCCCGCGTCGGCTACCCTGTCCACAGCTTCTATCCGCGCCAGATACGCCTCGGCGATCATTCTGGCGCTGAGTCTGCCCTCGCCCATTCCTGTCTGGAGATCAGCTATGGTTGCTTCCTCGAGCTCGAAGTCCGCCGCATCACGTCTCGGCATCGCGGGTGCAGGGGCCGACCCACCCGCCCCCTCGCCCCCCGCCAACACCGATTGCGCGCCCCCGGCCACGCCGGAGCCCGCCAGCACCAGCGCGCCGCCGAGCGCGGCCTGATGCAGAAACTCCCGCCGCTTAAGCTTGCGTGATCTCATGTCGGCCTCCCTTCCGCCCCGGCCGGCCCTCACTCCAGGTCCAGCCCGTGGGTCCTGGCATGGTAGTAGATGTACTCCTGGGCGTAGCCGGCGTAAGGACCGAAGTGCTCCGCCGCGAAACGCCGGATCTCCCTGACGTTCACCTTGCGCGAATTGAAGTAGATCTTCTCCATGGCCTTCTTGATCCACACGTCCACGGGAAAGGCCTCGTACTTCTGGAAAGCGAAGAGCAACACGCAGTCGGCAATCTTCTCCCCCACCCCATCCAGCCGGATCAGCTCTTGTTTCGCTTCCTCATACGGCAACCGCCGGACGCGCCCGAGGTCAACGTCGCCCGAGGCAACTCGCTCCGCCGCCCGCACAAGATAAGGCGCCCTGAAGCCGGCCCCGCACGACCGCATCCCGGCGTCCCCACACCGGGCAAACTCCTCGGGCGGAGGCAGCTCGTAGACGTCGCGCCCGCCGACCGAGTGCCGCCTGCCCCATCGCCGGGCAATCTCCTTCACCGACTTGTCTATGCGCTCCACGCGGTTACTGCTTGAGAGCAGATAGGAGCACAGGCATGGCCATCGCTCCTGCTTGAGCAACCTCAACCCGTCCACACCCGCGAGCACCCGCCTCATAAAGGGATCGACTGCAATCGATCGGCGGATCGCGCCGAGATCCTCGTCGAGCCCCAGGTACCGCGTGATAGCGGCCCGGCGAGAGCGGCTCGCCCGGCCCTCGGCAGCAATCTCCAGACGCCCGCCGGTCTGCCTGAGCGAGACTGCGCCGCCGCCGATCATTCCAAAATACGTGTCTTCGCACCTGGTCCAACCGAAGACCTGGCCGCATTCGAGGGTTACTGCGAGGTCAAAGCCGCGGACACCAAGGGTCACGCGAGCGGACTCGCTCCGAGGGTGGCGCGAGGACTTGTCACGAGTGGGCGCGCGAGGCGGCATTATCGCCCTGGGGCCTATGTTCCGCCAACCGACATCTCGGCCACGCGCAGCGTAGGCGCGGTGGTTCGCTCATTGAAGACCAGGTCGTCTCCAACGGCGTCCACCCGCTTCAGGATATCCAGCAGATTGGCTGCAACGGTGACGTTCTTCACGGGGAAGGCGATCTCTCCGTTCTCAACCCAGAAGCCCCGTGCCCCGCTGGAGAAATCCCCGGTCGACGCGCTTATCCCCATCCACCAACCCGTGAGGCTCACCACCCATAGGCCGCGCGCCGTGGACTTCACTATGTCTTCGGGCTTGGAGCCACCCCCGGCCAGGTACAAGTTGGTCGAGCGCACTTCGGGCAGCTCCCGAAACCCTCCGCGCAGGCCGTTGCCGGTGGACTTCGCGCCGGCCTTGACCGCCGAGCGCACATCAAACAGGAAGCCCTTCAACACGCCCCGGTCAACAAGGACCTTCCGCGAACACGGCGTGCCCTCGTCGTCGAAGGGCGCGCTCGCCACGCCACCTGCCATCACGGCGTCGTCCACCACGGTGACAGCAGGTGCGGCGATTGCGTCCCCGATCCTGTCCTTCAGCACGGACACGCCCATCGCGACGCTCTTGCCGTTCACCATCGCCGCCAGATGCGCCAGCAGGGCCCAAGCCGCGTCCCGGTCGAGAATCACGGGAGCAGTTTGCGAGGCAATCGCCTTGCCTCCGAGCATCGAAGTCGCCTTCCAGCACGCCCGACTCGCGATCTTGGAGGGCGGCTCGAGCCGGTCGAAGAACCGGCTGGTCACCTCCTCACCGCCGGTCTCCACGTCGCCGTCCTTCTCGGCAATCACCGAGCAATTCACGCCGAAGGCCGTCGAGCGCTTGGTCTTCAAGACCCCGTTGGTATTGGCCACGACAACGCGAGCCTTGGAATCCCAATAGGAGATGCCCTCCATGCGGCGGACAAGGGGATCACATGCAAAGGCCAGAGTCTCCGTGTCCTTCAAGAAGCCGGCCTTGCGCTCAAAGGGGATCTGGTCGAAGGACTCGTCGAAGACGCCGACGTCGTCCGGTCCCTCGGCCGGCTGGGCCAGTGAGTTGGCCTCGTCGGGAGCGGCCATCCGCGCCAGCTCGACGCCTTTGGCGACGGTCTTCTCCAGCGCCTCTTGCCTGAGGTCCGAACTGCGCACCACGGCCATTCGGCGGTCTGCGATGAGCCTCAGGGCGAATCCGCCGGTCTGCTGGGTCTTGAGACGCTCCACCGCCTGGTCCCTGACTTCCATCTCAAGGCCGGTCGAGGTCTCGATGTAAACCTCGCCCTGGTCCACCCCGCTCCTGTCGACGAGCCTCAGGAGCTCTTTCGCGGTAGTCTCGATGTCCACCCGGTGCTCCTATCTTCCCACGCTATCCGCTTCCGCCCACCACGATGCTTGCGATGCGCAGCGTCGGAGATCCGGAGGTTATGGGCACCCACTGGCCTTTGCCGCACGAGCCCGGCCAGAAGCTGAGGTCATTGGCCACCATGTCAATGCGTTTCAGGATCTCGGGGCCGCTACCTATAAGTGTCGCGCCGCGCACGGGAGTCGTGACCTTGCCCTTTTCAATAAGGTAGGCTTCCCGCACGGCGAAGGTGAAGTTCCCGGTGGCGGTGTCAACCTCGCCCCCGCCCAGGCGCTTGGCGAAGATACCACGCTGGGTATCGGCTATCACCGCCTCGGGCGTCGACTGGCCGGCGTCAAGGTAGGTGTTGGTCATCCTCACCAGCGGGAAGTGCATGTAGGATTCCCGCCTGGCATTGCCGGTTGCCGGCATGCCAAGCTTGCGCGAGGTAATGATGTCGGTCATGTAGCCCTTGAGGATACCGCCATCTATAAGGACAGCCTTGCCGGAGGGCGTCCCCTCGTCGTCGTAGTCGTAGGAGCCTCTGAAGTTGGGTATGGAGCCGTCGTCCACAATGGTCACCAGGTCCGAGGCCACGCGGGTCCCTGCCAGGCCGGCGTAGAAGGAAGCCTTGCGCTCGACGGCGTCGGCCTCAAGCCCATGCCCCACCGCTTCGTGGAAGACAACGCCGCCGCCCGAGGCGATCACCACCGGCATCTCTCCCGACGGGGAGTCCCCGGCCTCGAGCATATCCACAGCCTGCCTCGCCGCGTCTCGCGCACACTCCTCCACGAACGCCCGGTCGGCAAACTCAAACCCCATTCGCTTGCTCTGGCGGACGTAGCCGGGGTGGCGCTTAGCGCCGCGCTCGGCCAGCGTGTCGATCTCGATCCACACCAGCGGAATCTCCTGCCTCACCAGGACCCCGTCGCTCGTGGCGACCACCACTCTCCTCAGCTCGTCACGGTAGGTCACGCTCACCTGCTTGATGGCAGGGTCGTACCCCCTCGCGGCCTTGTCTATCAGGGTCACCAACTCGACCTTCTTGGTGCCGTCGACTTCATCGGGGGAAGTCAGGTAGCGCACCAGCCCCCGGGACGGGCTCTCGGCGAGGTTGGCCACGGCCGATCCGCCGCCGCGACTTATCTCCCGGGCCACCTTCGCAGCATCCACCAGGGCCGCCTCGTCCCAGGAATCCGAAAAGGCGTAGCCCGTCTTCCAGTCGCTCACCACCCTCACACCGCCGCCCTTGTCCACGCCGTATTCGACGGACTGCACGATGCCGTCAGCCATGGTTATGCCGGTCCTCACGGCTTCCTCGAGATACACGTCGGCGAACTGCCCCCCGCCCGAGAGGGCCGCCTCCAGCACCCGCGGCAGCACCACCCCGAGTTCCGACGACCGGAACGCCAACTCCCCGGCCGAGACGTTGCCCCTCAGGATAAGATCCAGGATCGCGGGAGAGGCGACGGCGAAGGCGCCGCCCTTGGCCGTGACCGTAAGGAATTCGCGACGTTTCATGTCTAGATTTCTACCACCGCGAGCCGCGCTCAATCAAGTCCAAAATCTCGGCTACGGGCTTGATGCCGCCGCGCGCCCCGAGTTCGGTGCAGTTGAGGGCGGCCGCAGCGTTGGAGAAGTCCAGGACGCGCCGGATCGGCCATCCCTGGGCAAGGCCGTAGATGAAGGCCCCATGAAAGACGTCCCCCGCCCCCGTTGAATCCACGGCCTCCACGCGGAAGCCCCGCGAGTGTGTCGGTCCCTGCCGGTCGAGCGCTGTGGCGCCCTCCTTACCCAGGGTCGCTACCACGCACTCGGGCCCCATCGCGAGTATCTCCCGCAGCGCCTCGTCGAGATCCGACTTGCCGGTGAAGCGCTCTGGAAACTCCCGGGACGAGACCACAAACCGCGAGGCCTTGACCAGGTCGGCAGTGCCGGCCTTGACGGTCTCGGCATCCACCACCACCGAGACTCCAGCCCGCGAGGCCTCCCTGGCGGCCACCGCCGCCGCCACCGAATCGTGGCCGTCCAGGAGCAGGAAACGGCACGCCCTCACCGCTTCGAGCGGGACCTCGTCGGGCGCGATCTCCAGGAGAGGATCCCTCCTCCAGATGATGGTCCTCTCGCCGGTGGAGGCATCGACGAGGATGAAGGCGAACTGGTTGGCCACGCCCTTGACCACTCTGACCTCCGAGGTGTCGATTCCGGCCTCCACCAGGCTGGCCAGCGAGAAGGCCCCGAGATCATCATCTCCCACCCTGCCTATGTACTTGGCCCTCAGTCCCCACACCGCGCACGCGGTGAGCGCGCTCGCCACCTGGCCTCCGGGCGCCCTCTTGAAGGCCGTCATCCGGAGCTTCTCTTCGTACTTGGGAAACCGCGGGACCACGCAGATGTGATCGGCGGCGTTGAGGCCCATCCCCACGACGTCGAACGCCGGTGCTTCCCTTCCGATCTCAGCGGACATTGTCTGAGATACCTCTCGCTCTCCCTTTCACAGGCCTTGCGCTTGGCCGCTCCAAGCCAGCCCCCTTGCTGTCAGGACTGTCAAACCGTCCCGTGCCTCCACACGCCGCGCCTGAACCACCCCACCAGCATCGCCAGGAGCAGGCAGTTGGACCCTATCATAACAAGCCACATCGCGGTCACGGGCAAGCGAAAAACATGAACGCACAGCGCGGAGAGCGGGACGTTGACCGCCCAGGCGCTCACCAGGCCCCCCACCATCGGAGGCCAGGTCCTGCCCGAACCGTAGAAGGCGGACGACAGGCCGATCGCCGTCGCGTAGAGCGGCTGGTTCACCGCGAAGTAGCGAAGCACCTCGACGCCCTGGGCCTTGACCTCGGTGGACTTGCCGAAGACCTGCATGATCTCGCGACCGAAGATGATCTCCGCGGTGGAGATCGCGGCCGAGATCCCGAGGGCCAGCAGGGCGGCCTTCCGGGCGCTCGCCCCGGCGCGCTCGGGCTTGCCCGCCCCGAGGTTCTGGCCCACAATGGCGGCTGCCCCCAGCTCGAGCCCCACAGCGAACACGATACCCAGCTCCACGATCCGCGTGGAAACGCCGTAGGCGGCGACCACCGTGGTGCCGTAGACCGCAACCAGGATCGCGAACACCCAGAGGGCGAAGCTCCGGCTCAGGCTCTCGACGAAGGGCGGCAGCCCGATCCTGAGGATCTGCCCCATCACCCCGAAATCAAAACGGAAGCCCCGGACCCGGATCGGCACGCAGGTCTGGCCGAAACGCAGCACCAGAAACCCCACCGTGACCGCGGTGGCCGCGGACAGCAGGGTCGCCAGCGCCGCACCTCTCACTCCCATCCCCAGTGTGAAGATGAACAGGGGATCGAGACCCATGTTCAAGGCAGTGGAGAGCAGCATGATGTACATCGCCCTGGGGGCATCTCCAATGCCCCGCAGGCCGGTGTAAACCGTGTAGGTGGTGAACATCAAGGGCAGCCCGAGGAAATAGATGCGGCCGTACTGGGTCCCGAGATCCACTATGTGCTGCTCGCGGGTCATCAGGCCGAGCACCTTCCCTATCGCGAAGTAACCGATCACCGCCATGGGAAGGCCTATCAGGAGCTTCATGACCACGGTCTGCTCTATCGCGTTGCCGGTCGCCTCGAAATCGCGCTCGCCGAAACGCCGCGATATCACTGCGACCGATCCCGACCCGACCATGGAGTTGATGGAGCTCAAGACGAAGGCAAAGGAGGAGAACAGGGTCACCGCCGCCACCTCGGCAATGCCGATCCGGGCGACCCAGAACATGTTGATCAGGGCGTAGACCGTCATCGCGGCGAAGCCAACCATGGACGGCACGCCCATGTAGAGAACGTTGCCCAGAACATCGCCGCTGGTGAGATCGCGGGCTATCCTGGGTTCGCGCGCTGTCCTTGCCCGACTCTCCGCCAAAGGTGATCTCCAGAAAGTGTCGGCCGGGAAAAAACAAGGTGGGGCAAGCGCCCCACCTTATCCTTCTCCGCTCTCGAGGCAGAAGCCTCGCGCCCTAAACCGAGAAAGCGCCCCAGGATTTGTTCCTTCCAAGCCATGTATCATTGCCTGTGAATTCTGTCAAGCAGTTTTTGTCGGATTTGGGGTGCTTTGGTCAGTTTTGCGCGGCGCCCGGGCGGGCACAAAGAGACCGGAGGCGAGCGCCCGGCTCACACTGCCGGGCGGTCCCGCCTCCGGATCGGTTCGCATCGAGACCGCGTCAAGGACGCGTCTAGAAGCTGTACCTCAGCGCGATGCGGTGCACGCTCTCGAGATTCTCAATGCTCTGCCAGGCGTAGTCCACGCCCACCCCGTTCATCATCACTCCGCCGCCGAACCTGAATTCATTGTAGCGGTCGAGCGCGTCGTCGTCCGGATTGACCTCATCCGCCACGTCGCTCTTGTCCATGTCGAAGAAGAAGCCGCCTCTCAGGAAGAACATCTCGTTGTAGGCAAACTCCGCTCCCAAGTGGACTCTCTCGGCCAGATCGTTGGGATGGCTGTAATCCAGCGCCCCGGTGACCCGCATCGTCGGGCTCTTGTAGACCTCGTCCGCCAGCCCCACCTGGAAGGAGATCGGCAGCGGGTAGTAGCCGTACTCCTCGTTGACCAGCACCTGCCACACGCTGGTTATGTAGGAGTTGTCGTAGTTGCCGTGGAACTTCATGTCCGGCCCGAAGTTGGTGGTCGACATACCGAGCCGCAGATTCCGGAAGCCGGTCTTGTACATGGTCCCCACGTCGAAGGCCACGGTCTGGGCGTAGAGATCTGCGACGCTGGTCCTCACGTACTTGGCTCCGACGCCAACCGCGAACCTGTCGGTGAACTCCCTGGCGTAGGTGAATCCTGCGGCCAGCTCGTTCCAGGTGAAGGTCTTGTCGGTTTCCGAGCCGTCAATGTCGGTCTCGGTGGTCATGGCCATGTCGCCGGAGAAGAAACCGGTGTAATGAAGCGCTCCGACGCCCCCGATGTTCTCCGGCATCTGGAACGCGAACACCCCCGCCATGCCTCTCATGTCCACCAGGTACTCGGTATCGGACCCGAACACCCCCATACCCTCGATGTTGACCAGGGCAACCGGGTTCAGGAAGATGCCCGATATGTCGTCGGCAACGCCGACGTAGGCCCTACCCATCGCCGCCACCCTCGGGCTCATGTCCATCTTCAAGAACAGGGCCCCCACACTTCCCGCCCTGTCGCTGGTCTGGCAGGACGCGGCTCCAGCCAGCAACCCGAGAAGAATCGTGGCCACCAAGATTGTCTTTCTCATCGCTCTACCTCCTGTCAGCCTCGACATGGGGTTACCTCTGTCCCTTGATCACGGCGAACTTGCCGAGCTTCTCCGCCGTCGTGGTTCCGGACTCCGTCGTGAACTCTCCGACCACCCGGTAGATGTAAAGCCCCGTGGAGATCGCCTCGTTGCTCCTGGTGGTCATGTCCCAGAACTCGGACCCGGTGTCCGCGTCGTGGTGGATCAGGTCCACGATGTTGCCCTGAAGGTTGTAAATGTAGATCGTGCACTTCGCGGGCAGGTTGTGGAACCCGAGCAGAGTCTCGAACTCCTTCAGCTCGGCCAGGTTCGACCCGATGTAGGGATTCGGGGCAACCGAGATGTCCTCCATGGCCTCGGCCGCAGGCAGGTTTCCGATTGCGGGAACAATGGTGTTCTCGTTTGCCCGCAGCACACCGTTTGCGTCGGTCTCGAAGAGACGGCTGGTCAGAGCGTACGGGTTGGCGCCGACCTCATCGGTAGCGTTGTAAGCCTCGACCCACACGTAGGTATAGAACCCCGGGACCAGGTCCACGGTCGTGGTGGTCGCCGAGCCGGGCAGGGTCTCGACCAGCTCCCAGGGGCCCAACTGGCTAACGATGCTTGTGTAGACCCGGAAGTTGGTTGCCTGAGGAGCCGGCGCGGGCAGATTGGAGTAAGGTCCCCAATCAAGGTTGAGCTTGTCCGCGCTGACGTAATCGTCTATCGGGCCCAGGTCTGCGTTGAGGTTAACCGGCTTGGGACCGAGGGCCTCGTCTGGAATCACCATGCCACCGTCGTAGAAGGCCTGCGCGTCGTTCACGTGCTCGACCAGCGTACCCAGACCGAAGGTCGCATGAGTGTCGTCGTCGTACCCCTCGCCCACCACGTAGGCCAGCCAGAAGTGAGCCGTGTCGCCGGCCTGGACGTCGTACGGGCCCACACCGTTGAGGATCCTGTAGTCAAAGGGATCCTCCGGAGGGAAAGGATTCTCCCAGATGCCGGCCAATCTGTCGAAGGTGTTCTGAACCGACGAGATGTCGTTGTTCCAGTCCCAGAAGTTCTTGGATATCCACTTCTGGTCCGAGATCGGCGCAGCATCAACAGGCCCGTTGATGGGAGGCGCAGCAATCAGCACCTGGCCTATCACGTTAGGCGTCATGAAAAGGCTGTCCGACGTGCTCGACGCCTCGGGCTGGTTGGGAAGCGCATCGTAATCCCAGTCCCTCATGTAGCAGAACCGGAGGTCTTCGTCCCAGCCCGCGTAGTCGTCGAAGTAGTAGTCCGGAAGGTTGACGTCACCGCAGTCGCAATCGCTCAACCATCCCCAGTAGAAGTCATTGATCGCCTTGCCGAACACTATTGTCACGTCGCAGAACACCCAGTTGTCGTAACCTCTCGCACCCCAGTTATGCCACTGGTAGGTGACCTCCATGCCCATGTCTCCGTCGACCGGATCGTCAGGCGGATCCAAGGGTTTGTTGGCGCTGTTGACGTGGATGGTGAGGCGGCGATAGGGGAACGGGTAGCCGAAGTTGCTCTCGTCTTGCGGCACAGCTTCCTGATCGATGGTATCGTAGCTCGCCGGGTCGCTGTTCCTGCCGTCCAGACCGAGGTAGCGGAAGGCGTTGGAGTAGAAGCCACCGCCTTCCTTCTCAACGTAGCCGGCCGCGAGCATTCCGGCCTGCCAGAGGATCGACTGGTCACCGCCGCCGGGGTAGTAGGCGCTGATGTCGGAATAGCCGAGATAGCCCTTGTTGTATACCGACGGGAACCACAGCGCCCCGGCGTGCAGATTGTTGAAGGCCTTGCGCGGGATCGCCACGGTCTGGTCCGCCTGGGCGGACTCATGGAAGACCGCCTCACCGGACCTCAACTGGTTCATCCTTGCCTCAGAGGCCTGCACAAGCAGAGCGGTGAGGCATGCTGCGAGTAAGAAGCAAACCCATCTCTTCATGGCCACAGCCTCCTTTGGCTCAGAAGTTGACCTTGATGCCGCCGACGGTGTTTCTGGGCGGACCGTAAACCGTGTAATCCTCGAACGGGCCGAGGTAGTCGTCAGGATTGGCGACAATCCAGTTCCTCAGGTCCTGATCGGTGTCGTCCCAGTTCACCACGTTGCGCTGATCGAAGACGTTGGTCATGCGCAGGAACGCGTCGGCGTTGATACCGAACACCGTGAAGAGCTTGTGGACTTCGAAGTCCACGTTGCTGATCGACGGGAACCGGGAGCCGTTGCGCGAAGGCTTCCTGGAGAGAGCCTTCGGATTCGTGTAGGGGGCCCCCGTGGCGTAGGAAGCAACCACGTCGGCGCTCCAGCTGCCCTCCTTGGCGTAGCCGCCCCTCAGCAGGACCGAGTGCCTCCTGTCCCAGTCCAGGTAGAACTGCTGGGTCGGGAAGTCCTCCTTGTCGAATCTCCTCAGGTAACCCTCGTTGACGTCGGAGCTGAAGCCCTTGGCTACCATGAAGGTGTAGGCCGCATGATAGTGCCAGTTGTTGAACAGCGGCCGCTTGAGGTTGATCTCGAAGCCGCGGACGTTGCCGTAGCCGGAGTTCATGTAGGTCACATAGTTGGCTTCGCCCTGAGGATTGGACTCCGCCTCCGGCCCTCTGACCACGGTCTCGGTCATGTCGGTTATGTCTTTGTAGAAGAAGGTCAGGTCAACTGCCGCCCTGGAGCCCAGCAGGTGGTTCACGCCGACTTCGTAGGCGACTGTCTTTTCTGCCTCGAGATCGGGGTTGCCTACCGAGTACCACCGCCCTCTGGTGTGGAACCTCTCGTTCTGATAGAGGTAATTGAAAGACGGCATCTGGAAGAAGTGGCCGTAGAGGAAGTGCAGGTAGCTGCTCTCGGTGATCGGGTGCGACACACCGAGTCTCGGGCTCATCTTCCATTTGACCGTCGCGTCCACCAGCCCGCCGCCCAAGTAGGTTCCCGTGGAGTCGTAGGACTCAATGTCGATTGGGGCCTCTTCCCCGTCGGGCCCGTAGAAGGGCAGCGTGGCGTCAAACGGCAGGTTGTAGTCCTTGTAGGTCTTGTGGTTGGGATCGAAGAAGTCCAGCCTGCCGCCCAGGTTCATGATCATACCCTGGAACTCCAGCTTGTCCTGGAC
>JBAQHK010000181.1:0-11860 GCA_049288275.1 bacterium
GTATGATCCGAGCCACGAAACCGCGAAGGCTGGTGCTCACGACGGTGCTTGCGGTCCTGCTCGGCCTGACCTGCGGGCGGACCGAGCGGCCGACCAACGTGATAGTCATTGGCATCGATACCCTGCGACCCGATCATCTGGGCTGCTACGGCTACGCCCGCAGCACCAGTCCCGCGATCGACCGGCTCGCCGCCGGCGGTACCCAGTTTCTCAACACCGTCAGCCAGTCATCCTGGACGCTTCCCTCCTTTGCAAGCTTCTTCACCTCGCTCTATCCCCACCAGCACGGCGTGACCTCAAGCATGAGCAAGATCAGGGACACCTTCCCCACAATGGCTACGATTCTCAAGGAGCACGGATACGCAACCGGGGCCCTGATCAACTCCGGCGTGCTGAGCCCCGAACTGGGGCTGAGCCGCGGCTTCGACCATTACGATCTTGCCGGCCCCAAGCCCAGGCTTGCCGACAGGACCACCGAGCAGGGCCTGGAGTGGATTGATGATCACAAGCGAGGTCCTTTCCTGCTCTTCCTTCACTACTTCGATCCGCACGAAACCTACTCGCCACCAGCGCCCTACGACACGCTCTTCGATCCGGGCTACACGGGCAGGCTGGGCAGGGCTTTCGTACTGCACGATGCTTTTCCCGAGGTCATAGGGGCTGACTACTCCCAGCTGGCAGCGGCGACCGACGAGGACTGGAATCACATCAGGGCCCTCTACGACGGCGAGATCGCGTTCACCGACAAGGCCGTCGGAAGCCTGCTGCGGGGCCTCGAAGAGCGAGGTCTCTCCAAGCGTACGCTGATCGTGCTGATGGGAGATCACGGTGAGGAGTTCTACGAGCACGGAGGCATCGGCCACGGCCACTCCATGTTCGGGGAAGTGCTAAGGGTGCCCCTGATCTTCTCCTGTCCCGGCGCGGTTCCCAAGGGCCGGAGGATAGCCCAGCAGGTCAGACTGATAGACGTGATGCCCACGGTGCTGGATCTGGTTGGAGTGAAGACCAATGCCCGCTTCGAAGGCGCCAGCCTGCTTCCCCTCGTCACCGGCAGGGGCCAGGCGGCCTCGACCGAAGGCGCCCTCTTCCCGCCGTCACTGGCGTTCTCCGAGGGGACTCTCCACCGCACCCCGAAGGCCTCGATCACGGGCTTCCCCTGGAAGATCATCTGCGAGCTCGAGGCCAACCGTGATCTCTTCTTCAATACCGAGCGCGACCCCGGCGAACATACCAACCTGGCGGCCGACCGGTCCGATGCATATCGCTCGCTCTCCGAGCTTCTGCTGAAGACCCTGTTCGCATTGTCGGATTCCTGGTACGTCGAAATGTCGCGAGGCGAAAGCGATCACCGGTTCGACCTGGACATCAGGGCCGCCGAGGACAACTTGGTGGGCTTCATACACCTTCACCGGTTCCTGGATTCCTCGGATCGTCTAGTGCCCGCCGGCGCGATCGAGCCCGTTGAGGACTCCGGGGTCAGGTTGGCCTTCGAAGGCCTCACGCCCGAGGGCCCGCTCACTCTGGCGTTCAAGATTCACGCTCCTCCGGCCTTGGCGGTGAAGTTTGACCTCAGGATCGACGGCAAGCCCGCGCCGGAGCGCACTTTTCTGGGAGAGGCCGTTACACCCACTCGCAACAACCCCTTCCTGATAGGAAGCGGTCGTCTTGGCAAGAGGGCCTGGGGACAGCCCAGAACCCGACCGACCGCTCCCTACTTCCTGGTGTGGCGCGCGGAGGGCCGCCAGGCGGCCCAGACCGCCGCGCCGCTCACCGAGGACACCAAGCGCGAACTTCGCGCCCTGGGCTACATCCAGTGAGGCTCGGGTCATGCGGGGACGGGCTTGAGCCGCCGGGCCCAGGTCCGGCGCGACAGCCGCGATCGGGGATCGCCACGCTTCTGGTAGGGCAGATCGCCTCGATCTTCGCGGACAGACTCAACACTCTTGCTCTGATCGAGCTCGTCGCAGTCCATACCGGCAAGTTCGCCCGCGCGGGCTCGGTTCTCGAGCTGTCCAAGATCGCTCTCGCCGTCGCCCTGCCGGCCCTGGTCTTAGGACCGCTGGCCGGCGCCTACGTGGACCGCGCCCGGCGCAAGAGGGTCCTGGTGGCGGGCAACCTCGCCAGGTGCCTTGCGGCCGGGGCAATCCCCCTGATGTACCCCGCCCTCCCGATGTGGACGGTCTACGCCATGGTGGCGCTGCTCTACGGCTGCGGTCTCTTCTTCGGCCCGGCGCGGTGCTCGATCGTCCCGGAGCTGGTGCCGCGAGAAGGCCTGATGAGGGCGAACTCGATGCTAACGTTGGGATCCACTCTGGCGAGCATCGCGAGTTTCGGCCTGGGCGGCATCCTGGTCTCCCAGGTCGGATGGCAAACCGCACTGGCGCTCGATGCCGCCTGCTACCTGGTCTCGGCCGCGGTGCTTGCGACCCTGCGGCCCAGGACCGCCTTGGCCCGCCCCGAACCCGGCGAGCGGCGGCCGTACGCCGCATCAATAGCGGCAGCCATACGTGAGCTCCGGCGCCTGCCGGCGGCCAGGTCGGGCGTGCTTGTGCCGCCGGTGCTTGCGGCGGCTACCACGATCGCCTATGTGCTCGGTGTGGCCCGGGTGCATACGGCCACCCAGAACGGAACCGCCGTGGTGGGAATCCTGGTCAGCGCGGTCGCAGCCGGCATGGCCGCCGGCGCCTACTTGAGCGGCACGGCGCTGCGCAATCTGTCGAGGGATCGTATGGCCCTGGCGGGAGCCGCGGTGTCAGTCCTTGCCCTGGCCGCTATCGCGCCCGCGCATCCCGCCGTGGCTTGCGCGGCGGCGCTGGTCGCGGGCTTGGCCGCCGGGCCGGTGTTCGTAGCCAGCGAGACCGCCATACAGGAGGACGCCGCACCCCGGGGACGGGCAACCACCTTCGCCGTCAGAGAAGTACTCATGAAAGCCGCCTCGGCGGCCTCGGCGGTCGCGGCGCCGGCAGTTGCGGCCGCCGTCGGCCTTACCGCCGCCATGGTCCTCCTGCTGGTCGCCCTGCTGCCCGTCCTCGCGGCCATCGCGCTCTTCGCCCGTCGGCGGGTGTGAGCCGTCGCTCGCCGTCTACTCCGCTGCCGGCTCCTCCTCCTCGGGCTTCTCCGTCACGACCGCATGAGTGGTCAGGATCAGGGCCGCCACGCTGGCGGCATTCTGCAGGGCCGACCTGGTTACCTTCGCCGGGTCTATGATGCCCGCCGCGACCACATCCTCGTAGGTGTTGGTCGCGGCGTTGTATCCCCAGGCGCCCTTCCTGGCCTTGATATGCTCCACGACCACCGAGCCTTCCGCACCCGCGTTGTCCGCTATCAGGCGGGCCGGCTCTTCGATCGCCTTGGCAACAGTCAAGGCGCCTATCATCTCGTCGGAGCTGAGCCCCATCTTCTCAATTGCCGCGATGGTCCTGATCAAGGCCACCCCGCCGCCCGCCACCACCCCTTCCTCCACCGCGGCACGGGTTGCCGCGAGGGCGTCCTCTACGCGCGCCTTTCGCTCTTTCATTTCGGTCTCCGTCGGAGCGCCGACCTTGATCACCGCGACCCCGCCCACGAGCTTGGCGAGCCGCTCCTGCAGTTTCTCCCGGTCGTAGTCGGAAGTCGCGTTCTCGATCTGCTTCCTTATCTGCTTGATCCTGATCTCCAGGTCCTTCTTCGTGCCCTCGCCGCCGACCAGGGTGGTGTTCTCCTTGTCGACCACTACGCGCTTGGCGCTTCCAAGGTCGCCGAGCACGGTGTTCTCCAGTTTGTAGCCCATCTCCTCCGAGATCACCCTGCCGCCGGTTAGGATCGAGATGTCCTCGAGCATCTCCTTCCTTCTGTCCCCGAACCCCGGAGCCTTGACCGCGCAGCAATGGAGCGTGCCGCGCAGCTTGTTGAGCACCAGGGTCGCGAGCGCCTCGCCGTCGACGTCCTCGGCAATCACCAGCAACGGCCTTCCGCTCTGGGCAACGCTCTCCAGCAGGCCGACCACGTCCTTCATCCCGCTTATCTTCTTGTCGTGGATCAGGACGTGGCAATCCTCAAGCACGCAGGACATCTTCTCGGGCTCGGTCACGAAATAGGGGGAAAGATAGCCGCGATCGAACTGCATGCCGTCGACAACCTCGAGCGCGGTCTTCATGGTCTTGGCTTCCTCGACAGTGATCACGCCTTCCTTGCCCACCTTGTCCATCGCGTCGGCTATCAGCTCGCCCACCTCGCGGTCGTTGTTCGCGGAGATCGACGCCACCTGCGCGATCTCGTCGCGGCTCCTGACCGGCTTGGCCTGCTTCGCGATTTCGGCGGCCACCACAGCGACCGCCTTCTCCATGCCTCGGCGAAGGGCGATCGGATTCGCTCCGGCCGTGACGTTCCTCAACCCGTGTGTGACCATCGAGGCAGCCAGCACGGTCGCGGTGGTGGTTCCGTCACCGGCGGCGTCGTGGGTCTTGGTCGCGACCTCTCTGACCATCTGGGCGCCCACGTTCTCGTAGCGGTCCTTGAGCTCGATCTCCTTGGCTATGGTCACCCCGTCGTTGGTGATTATCGGCGTGCCGAACTTCTTGTCCAGAACCACGTTTCGCCCCTTCGGACCGAGGGTGATCTTGACCGCGTCGGCAAGCCTGTCCACTCCGATCTTGAGCAGCGACCTTGCCCGGGTATCGAACTCAATCTGCTTCGCCATTGTCGTCCTCCTTGTCCAGGATTGGCACTCGCCTATCGAGGCTGCTAACAAAGCGTAGGATACAGTTCGGGGCGGCCGAGCGCAAGCTCAAAGGTTCCGCAGGGCGCCGCGGCCCCGGGTCACCGTCGGGTCGCGGGCCTGCGGCGGCCAACGACCTTGCGCCTCCTGCTCCGCAGGCTCTTGTCCAGCGCGTAGGCCACGCCCTTGAGCGTGAGCGCGGGATCGAACACCGCCTTGAAGGCAAGGTGCTCGCAGACAAGGCCGGCGAAGCCCCCGGTCATGATCACCTCGCAGCGGCCGCCGATCGCGCCCCACATCCTCCTGACCACGCCCTCGATCTGGCCGGCGGTCCCGTAGAAGATGCCCGACTGCATGGCCTTTGTGGTGGTCCTGCCGATCACGTCCGCGGGCGCCTTGATCTCCACCGCAGGCAGCATGCGAGCCCGCGTCCACAGGTCACGGGCCCCCGCCAACATACCGGGCGCGATGGCGCCGCCCAGGTACTCCCCCCCGGCCGAGACAACGTCGAAGGTGGTCGCAGTTCCGATGTCCACCACGATCGCGGGCCCGCCGTACTCGTAGAAGGCCCCCACCGCGTTGGCGATCCGGTCCGCTCCGACTTCGGCGGGGCTCTCGGTCAGCACCGCAACGCCGCAATCCCGGCCGGGCTCCATCACGCCCACCTTCAAGCCCAGGCCGCCGGCCAGGGCGTCGGCAATCGGTTTGGTCTCCGAAGGCACCACCGAGCAGATTCCCGCGAAGGTGATCTTGCTCTTGCCGAGGCCCGCGCGGTCCAGCAGCGAACCGACGAGCACCGAGTATTCGTCGCTGGTGCGTTCCGTGGTCATCACCCGCCAGAATCGCTTCACCTTCAGCCCGTCCAACACCGCGAGAGCGGTGGTTGTGTTGCCGAGATCCACGCAGATGATCATTGCAGCCTCCCTCGGAATCCTGGTCAAGCGGTCTGGGTCACGTCTCCGGCCAGCACCCGCGTCCGGCCGCCTCCCTCACCCCTCAGGACCAGCGCGCCGTCATCGTCTATGTCAACCACCGTGCCCTCCAGATCTCCGCGGCCGGTTGAGACCCTGGCCTGCCGTCCCACCAGCGGGGAGAGCAGCAGGAGCTCGCGCCTGAGGTCTCCGAAGCCCGCGGCGAGGAAGGCCCGGTACTTCTCCTCGATTCCCCGCAGCACGCTCGCCAGCGCCTCGGCCCGCCTCTCGGGCCGGCCGGTCGCCATCCGCATCGAGGTCGCCCGGCCTCTCAGGTCCGGGGAGAAATCGCTCCGGGTGTGGAGCACATTCAGGCCGACGCCCAGGACGACGAATCGCACCCTGTCGCCGACGAATTCGCTCTCGGTCAGAATGCCGCAGATCTTGCCCCCTCCCACAAGCACGTCGTTGGGCCATTTGACCACGGCGTTGATCCCGTAGTCCTCCCTGAGGCGCAACGCGATGCCCAGGGCGGCAACCAGCGAAATCAGGCAGGATCTGGAGGCCTGGATGTCCGGCCTCAGGATCAGCGAGAACCACAGACCCAGGCCGGGCCGCGATTCCCACCCGCGCCCCAACCTGCCCCTGCCGCGGGCCTGCCGGTCGGCCACCACAAGCGTGCCCTCGGCGGCGCCGTCGCGCGCCAGGACAGCGGCAAGATCGTTGGTGGAATCCAGCGTCGCCGAGCAGTGCACCTGGCATCCGAACTCCGACCCGCGGCCCTGCCCGCGCAGAGCGGCCTCGATCTCGGCGGTGCCGACAAGATCGGGAGACCAGACCAGCCTGCAGCCCTCACCCGGAACCTCGTCTATGCGGTAGCCCCGGGACCGCAAAGCGTCCAGGGCGGCGGCCAGCCGCGCCGTGTCGGCGCCGCTCGCAGCGCCCAGCTCCTCCCGCGTAACATACCTGTCCGCGGCCCTGAGCTTGAGCACGATTGTGGATTCCAGGTCACTCATCGGAACGCCGCCCTCACGCCGGCTCGAAGTCCAGGCCGATGTCCAGCGCCGGGGCGGAGTGAGTGAGGCTTCCAACCGATATGAAGTCCGGTCCGCACAGGGCCAGGCCGCGAACCGTACCCAGGCTCACCCCTCCCGAGACCTCGATCAGCGGCCTCGCCGGAAACCGCCGGGCGGTACGAATCGCGGCGGCCAGACGCCTCACCGGCCAGTTGTCGAACATCAGGACGTCTATAGGCAGGTCTCGCAACTCCTCGAGGTCCGCGTCGGGATCGACTTCAACCTCGACCGGCATCGTGCCGCGGGCGCGCCGTGCAAGTTCGACCGCCCTGGCCAGCCCGCCGGCCGCTCTTATGTGATTGTCCTTGATAAGCACCAGGTCGGAAAGATTGGACCTGTGGTTACGTCCTCCACCCAGCACCACCGCCTGCTTCTCGAGAATCCGCAGACCCGGCGTGGTCTTCCTTGTGTCCAGGATGATCACTCCGGTGCCGCTGACCTTCTCGACGAATCTCCGGGTCGCGGTTGCCACACCCGAAAGGCGTTGCATGAAATTCAAGGCCACCCTCTCGGCGGTGAGGATGCCGCGGGCGCGGCCCCTGACCACGGCGACGACCGTGCCCGGCGCGCACCACATGCCCTCGTCTACCTCGAATGCCACTCGCGTGGCGCGATCCGTGGCCGCGAAGGCGGCAGCGAAGGCCCCGAATCCCGCGACGACACCCTGGCCCCTCAGCCTGGCCACGGCGACCGCCCTGGCGGCCTGCCCGACCGTCAGCTCGGTGGTCACGTCCCCCCGGGGAGCGTCTTCGGCCAGCGCCTGCTTGACGACCCTCATCAATTCACTCGCGGAAACCCTGACCCGGAGCGGGAACGCCCCGCGAGCGGCGTCAGGCTTCACTCTTGGTCGACTGCCGTCGGATGCCATCCGTGACTTTCTCAATAACGTGTCCTCGTCGTTCGAGAGGCCCTGGCCCGCTTGCGAGTGGTCCCCTTGCGGGCAGGGCGCTTGCCCTCCATTGCCATCATGGCGATCACGTCCTCCATGCGATCTCTCAGGGACGCGGCCTTCTCGTATTCCAGATCCCGCGCGGCCTGAATCATCTCGCGCTCAAGATCGGCCAGCATGTCTTCGTAGGACCGGCCCTCGCATACCCTCTGCGGCGTCGCGTCCTGCCTGCCGGAGTCGGCCACGTAGGTGGCCTGGATTATCTCCTCGGCGGTCTTGACTATGGTCTTGGGCACGATTCCGTGCTCGGCGTTGTAGGCTATCTGGATGCCGCGCCTCCGCTTGGTTTCGTTGATCGCGCGCTGCATCGAGCCGGTCATAGTGTCGGCGTAGAGCACCACCTTGCCCAGAACGTTTCTCGCGGCGCGTCCGGCGACCTGAATCAGGGAGGTCTCCGACCTCAGGAAGCCCTCCTTGTCGGCGTCAAGCACCGCGACCAGCGACACCTCGGGCAGATCCAGGCCCTCCCTCAGGAGGTTTATGCCAACGATCACGTCGAACTCCTTGAGTCTCAAGCCCCTCAAGATCTCAATCCGCTCGATCGCGCCGATGTCCGAATGAAGGTAGCGGGCCTTGACCCCCAGGGATATCAGGTAATCGGTGAGGTCCTCGGCCATGCGCTTGGTCAGCGTGGTGACAAGCGCCCGCTCGCCTCGTGCGACCACGGTCTTGATGTCGCCCAGCAGATCGTCGATCTGCCCCTTGACCGGCCTGACCACGATCTCGGGGTCCACCAGCCCGGTCGGCCTGAGGATCTGCTCCACCACGACCCCGCCTGATCGCTCGATCTCGTAGGCAGAGGGAGTCGCCGACACGAAGACCACCGTGCCCACCTTGCCCTCGAACTCGGCGAACTTGAGCGGTCGGTTGTCCAGCGCCGAGCGCAGCCTGAACCCGTATCTGACCAGGGTATCCTTGCGGGATCTGTCGCCCTCGTACATGCCCCTCAGCTGGGGCACGGTGACGTGCGACTCGTCGATTACCAGCAGGAAGTCCTTGGGGAAGTAATCTATCAGGGTGCACGGAGGCTGACCTTCCAGCCTGCCGCTGAGGTGCCGGGAGTAGTTCTCGATGCCCGGGCAGTAGCCGATCTCCCGCAGCATCTCTATGTCGTAACGGGTGCGGGTGTCCAGGCGCTGGGCCTCGAGCAGCTTGCCCTGGACCTTGAATTCCTCGAGGGATTCGCGCAGCTCCCGTTCGATCTCCTTGATCGCCGGCTTCAGCCGCGAATAGGGCATGACGAAGTGCTTGGAGGGATAGATGTTGACCGCGTCCCGCTCGGCCAGGACGTCGCCGGTGGTGGCGTCCACAACCGAAATCTGGGTTATCTCGTCGCCGAACATCTCCAATCTGACCGCGTGCTCCTGGTCGGACGGCCTTATCTCAATTGTGTCCCCCCGGACGCGGAAAGTGCCCCGCAGGGAGTCGTAGTCGTTCCGGGTGTACTGGATGTCCACCAGCCGCCTCAGCACGGAGTCCCTAGAGACCTGGTCGCCCTTCTTCAAGGCCAGCAGCATGCCCTTGAAATCGTCGGGCGAGCCTATGCCGTAGATGCAGGACACGCTCGCGACCACCACGACGTCCCGCCTCTCGAGCACCGCAGCCGTGGCCTTGAGCCTGAGCTTGTCGATGTCCTCGTTTATCGAAGCGTCCTTCTCAATGTAGGTGTCGGTCGAGGGAATGTAGGCTTCCGGCTGATAGTAGTCGTAGTAGCTTATGAAATACTCGACCGCGTTCTCGGGAAAGAAGCCGCGGAACTCGCCGTAGAGCTGCGCCGCCAGCGTCTTGTTGTGCGATATCACCAGGGCCGGCAGGCCGGTTTCAGCGATCACGTTGGCCATGGTGAAGGTCTTGCCCGACCCGGTGACCCCCAGCAGGGTCTGTCTGCGGCGTCCCAGGCGGATTCCCTGGACCAGCTCCTGTACCGCAGCAGGCTGATCGCCTCTGGGTTCGAACTTCGAGACCAGTTTGAAGTCCATCGCGCTACCGCATCAGGGCCCGGGGGCGATCGGCCAGTCGGCGAGCGACTTGTCCTCTGCCTGCGGCTCGGGCAGGACAATCGGCCGGCCGTCCAGCGTGACCGACACTCCCTCGCTGCTCGAAAGCGACACGATCACGAACTCCCCGCTGCCTCTGAAGACCTTCCTGGTGCCGCGGTATATCCAGCCGTCGTACACGTCGCGCTCGCCGTCCTTGAGTATCAGGAAGACGCTGTGCCTCTCGGCCGCGACCTCCAAAGCCCTGATCCTCACGCTGTCCCCCGCCGCGTCGGCTCCCTGGAGCGTCCCCGCAGGCAACCCCGCTACGGGCTCGCCGACGGAGCTCCCGGCCTCGACGCGGCCGCCCGGGACCACACCCCGCCCGGGAAGATCCCCGACCGCTCCGCCCGCCGCACCACCCACGCCGGGCGCAGTCGCTTTCGAGCTGGGTATGTAGTCCATGTCGGGTGCGCTCCCTACCGCGCGCGAACCGGCCGCGCCGCCGGCCTCACCCGCGGACGAGCCGCCGGTTGCCTGACCGCCATCCCGGCCGGCTTTCTCCTGGCGCGTCGCCGGCTGGGCCGCCCCGTTGTCGTCTCCGGGCGAGGGCTCGCTCCGCCCTGCCAGGTTGACCACAACCGAGGCGATCACGGCGACCACCGCCACCGCAATCAGGATCACAGCGATCCTGCTCAGCTTCGGCCCCCCGGTGGGCCTCGGCCCTATCCCCCTCAAGGCCTCCTGCGCCCGCTCTTCCTCGGACTTCTGACTCCTCACCAGCTCGTCGCCGTCAAGCCCGAGCACCTTGGCGTAGGTCCTGACGAAGCCGTTGCGGTGGGCGCTCGCGCTGAACAGGCCCGCGCGGCCTTCCTCGACCGCCCGGATCAACTCCGGCCTGAACTTGGTGGCCTCCGCGGCCTGCTCGACAGAAAGGCCCAGCTCCTCGCGCTTCTGCCGGAGCCTCTCTCCTATGCCGTTCATCGGGCCTCTCTTCAGACCTCGCGTCTCACCGTGTAGGTCAGGACAGCCTTCCCGTTGGCGCCGACCGGCACCTCGAATTGCGCGGTGTCGGCCTTGATCTTCTTTGCAGCATGCGAGGAGGAGGTCACTTTCCACTCGCCGTAGACGTGCTCGTCGACGGTCACGGTGATGTCCTGGTCCTTGTGGTTGGCTATGGCTATCTCGTAGGTCTCCATGAAGACGTGGTCGCTCACCCTGTTGAATTCCTTCTGCTCCCTGGTCACCACCACGTCGAAGGCGTCCCCGATGTAGAGTTTGACTTCCTCGTCCCGCGGGGTGTGATCGATCCGGTCCTCGCCCAAAAACTCCAGGGAGCCGTCCACGTCAGCCTTGTAGACCCTGACTTTGCCGGCGGGCAGAGGAATGCCCAGCCCGCTCTTGGCGGAGTTGGTGAACTTCATGACCACCCGGATGCCTTCTCCCTTGGAAGCGTCGAAGCTGTACAGCTTGGCTGCCGGGGTCAAGGTCTCGGGGAAGAGCTGGATCTGCTTGACCTCTTTCTCCTTGATCGTGGTCGCGCCCTCGAGAGTGTACATGTGGTATTCGAAGAAGGCCTTCTCCTCCATGCGCGGGGCCGCGTCGGCCCGGGCCATCTCGTACATCACCATCGGCCCCTTCTTCTCCGCGCGGTGGATGTCTCCCGCGACCAGCTTCAGCCGGGCGTCTTCGTAAGTCGCGCCCGACTGGTTCTCCACCGACACCCACGAGGCCAGCCCCAGGCTCTTGTCGTCCTCGCCCAGGGTGGCGACGTACTCGGCGTGCCAGTTGAGTCCGTCGGTGATGTATGCGACTTCCACCTCGGCTGAGGTCGTCCTCGAGGCCTCGACGTGCCAGAAGAGAGTGGGTTTCACTACCAGGCCCTGCTCGCCCGGCGGCAGCACCACGTCCTTGACCTTGTCCCTGGCCAGCAGCGCGACTCCGTCGGCGCCCATGTCCAGCACCAGGTTGCCGCCGTCAAAGCCTATGAGGTTGCCCTCGTAGATCTTGCCGTCCTCGGTCGTGACCGCCAGACGCTCCTCCAGGTACTTCTGCAGCAACTTCTCGGGATTGACCAGATCGTACTCGAAGTTCTGCTCGACGACCGAGATCTCTCCCTCACCCGCGACGTCGACCCTGACCGAGGTCGGGTCGATCCTGGCTGCGACGTCGGTCATGGACACCGCGTTGAGACCGCGCTCCAGTTTGACGTCGCGAACGTCCCTCACCACACCGATGTTGCTGTTGTACAC
>JBAQHK010000182.1:0-30450 GCA_049288275.1 bacterium
CACAAGGTCTTCGATCTCCACCCATCCGCCCTGCCCCAGGGTAAGCCCCGCGATCTCCGGTTGATGCCGGAGCACCAGGCTCACGAACTTGCTCAAGCGCACAAGGTTTCTGTCCATTGGCAACCCGACCTTCGCCCTATCCTGCCTGCACCGTCGCGTCCCACAACGCCGCGCGTCGCACCTCAGCCTACGCCTTCGCGCCGCCGGTGTCCACCAGGATGTCCCCGAGTCGCTTGACCCCGCCCCGGATTTGGTATATCCTAGTGCCATAAGACATAGTGTGGAAGGGACCCGACGGGACACGGTAAGGACAACGAAGGAAGGTAAGTCATGAAGCGGAATGTGGCTGTCGGCATTTTTGTTTTTGGGGCGGCGATGATGGTGATGGCGGGCCTGGTGGCGGCATCCGAAGCCATAGGTACAATCGAGCGCGACTTCTCCGGGCATGCTCTCAAGGCCGAGGAGCGCTACCTCGGCGAGGAGCCCTACGCGGGCACCCCCTTCCAGCTGGTAACCCTGGAAGGCCTCGACCTCGCCAAGCGCTTGGGTGAGCCCTGCCTTCCGGTTGAGGTCGTCCATGTCTACATTCCCCGCGGCAAGACCATCGCCCGCGTGGTGATTGAATCCCAGGAGAGCCGGACGCTTCCGGGAGAGTATCTCCTGCTTCCGGGCCAGCGCGAGATCCCGATGTCGTCGCTTGAGCCCGCAGCCGACGTGCTGCCCGATCCTGAGATCTACGGACTGGCGTCGCCTTATCCCACCTCACCGGTAGCCCTGGCTTCGGTGGGCAGCATGGCCGGCAGGAAGATAGCAAGCATCAAGGTGTTCCCGCTCCAGTACGTTCCGGCCGAGGGCAAGCTGCTCTTGAACGACAAGATCGCCTTTCGAGTGGAGCTCACCGACGCTGACTGCGCCAGCGAGCCCGCGCTGCCCGCGGAGACGCCCGGCGTTGCCCGGATGAGGAATGCTCAGGTCGAGGGGATGGTCGAGAACGCGGCGGCCGTCGGGGCGGATTTTCCCGAGGACGCGGCCGCTTTGGCAGGTCCCACGTCGGTGGAGTATCTGATCATCTGTCACGAGAATCACGTGGCCGCCTACACTCCCCTGAAAGACTGGAAGACCCGCAAGGGCGTTCCGGCCGGAATCGTCACCTGGCAGCAGATTCTCGCAGCCTACTCGGGCAGGGACTATGCCGAGAAATTCCGCAACTGCATCAAGGACTACTATCTCAATCACGGCACGGCCTGGGTCACCATAAGCGGCGCAGCCATGAAGGCCTACGCCTACCTGCGCGGATGCTACTGCGACGTCTACGGCACGGTGGATGACTTCATACCCTGCGATCTCTACTTCTCCGACCTGGACGGGACTTGGAACAGCGACAACGATTCCTACTGGGGTGAGGTCGGAGACGGCACCGACCTGTATCCGGATGTTTATGTTGGAAGGCTGCCCGAGAACACCGCGGCGCAGTGCTCCACGGCGGTCGCCAAGGTGCTCACGTACGAGGGTTGCTACAGCGTGCCCACGGACTACCAGCTCAGAATGCTCTTCATGGGCGAGTGGCTGGACGACGAGACCGATGCCGCCATAAACAAGAACATGATAGACGCGGAGTCGGTGCCGGCAAGATTCGATCCCATCCAGAAGCTCTACGAATCCAGCGGCAACCTCACGCACTCCGCCGCGATAGCCGCGCTCAACTCCGGCAAGAACATCGTCAACCACGACGGGCACGGCAACGTCACCATCGTCTCCATTGGGTCGAGCCTGCTCACGATGGACGACTTCATGTCCTTGACCAACGGGCCTCGCTACACGGTCTTCTATACCCTGGCCTGCGATCCGGCCGCCTTCGACGGCGTCGGCGGCTGCCTGGGACGGTCCTTCGTCGAGTCTCCGGGTGGAGGCGGCTTCTTTGTCGGCAATTCCCGCTACGGCTGGTACTGGCCCGGCGCCTCGGGCTACGGCACCGGAGACCTCTTCGATCGGGAGTTCTTCAAGTCGATCTTCGTGCGCGGCCGCTCCAATCTCGGGGTGATTCACGCCGACGCCAAGGTGCAGCGCATCCCATATTCCGATTACGACGACACCGACCGGTGGGCCCAGTTCTCGATGAATCTTCTGGGCGATCCCGAGACTCCGCTGTGGGTAAACACACCGGGGACCCTCTCCGTGTCTCACCTCGCCGAGATCTCGACCGGCAGCCAGACCTTCACGGTTTCGGTCTCCTCGGGCGGGTCGCCCCTTTCGGCGGCGCGGGTGTGCCTGTGGAAGGGTGACGACCTCTACGCGGTCGGCCAGACCGCAAGCGGCGGCGGCGTGGCCTTCTCGATCTCGCCGGCCGACACCGGCACCATGCTGGTCACAGCGACAAAGAACGGCTACCTGCCCTACAAGGGCTCGGCGCACGTCGAGGACAACTCCTCCGGGGTCGCGGGCGGCCCGGGCGGAGCAGCCGCCCTGATGGTGACCCCGAACCCGGCAAGCGGATCGGCGACCCTGTATTTCGACCTGACCCGCGGGCGCACCGCCGAGGGCGCCAAGCTTTCGGTTGCGGTGTACGACGCGCGCGGCCGCATGGTAGCCAGCCTCAAGCCGGACTCCGGCCCGGCGGGCAAGGTGACCTGGGACGGCAAGGTCTCCGGCGGGGGCCGGGTGCCGCCCGGCATCTACTTCCTGAGAGCCTCGTACGGAGGGACCACGGCCGAGACCAAGCTGGTGATCCTCCGGTAGGCGGCGGACCGACCGCGGTCGCCCGGCCAGTCGCGATCACAGCTCGCGATCACAGCTTGACGCTCCTGGCATCCAGGGCATAGGCTTGTAGCCGAATCGAGTTCTACGCCAACAGCCCTGGGGTGAAGCATGGCGTCTTTCTTCATTGCTCTGGGAACCGGCGAGGAGAGGCTGCTCTCGACCGAGAAGGCCGTTCTCCGCATCGGACGCCTTCCGGAGAGCGACATCCTCATAGAAGAACCCGTGGTGTCCCGCGGGCACGCCGACATTTACCGTGCCGACAACAAGTACTACATCCGGGACTCGGGCAGCAGGAACGGCACCTTCCTGAACGGCAAGCGCATCTTCCAGCCGGCGGAACTTGCTCCGGGCGACGTGATCGGCATAGGCAACTCCAAGATAGTCTTCGAGCCTTCTGACAGCGTGGCTTTCCTCAAGGACAAGGTAGCGGAGAAGCCCTCGTCGACCGTGAGCCTGTCCAGGCCTGCGCCCACCGCTCAGGTGATGGCGCCCCTGGTTCTGCTTCAGGCCGTGGCCGACATCGCGCGCGAGCTGGTCCAACCCAAACCTCTGGAGAACCTGTTGGACTCGATCCTGCGGGCGTGCGTGGAGAAGACCGGCGCGGAACGCGCGGCAATAATGCTGCTGGACAAGACCGGCGCTCTGGTCCCCCGCGCCTACCTCTCAAGGACAAGATCGGGCGGCAGGTTCGCGATCAGCATGTCAATCGCCACGAAGGCCATGGAACAGAATCAGGCGTTGCTCATCAAGGACGTGGCCGGAGACGAGCGCCTTCGGATGAGCGAGAGCATAGCGAGCCTGCGCATCCGCTCGGCGATCTGCACGCCCCTGTGGAACGGCGAGAAGACCGTGGGCGTCCTCTATGTGGACACCACCGAGGCCGCTCGCCAGTTCGGCGAGACCGACCTTCTCTTCTTCTCTTCGCTGTCCGGAATGCTGGCCGAGAAGATTGAGAACACCCTCTTGGCGGAGATCGCCGTGGAGAAGCAGCGGCTGGACACCGAGATCGAGATCGCCAAGGAAATCCAGACCAATCTGTTTCCCAAGGACATACCCGGGATTGCCGGCTACGAACTCGCCTGCTTCAATCGGGCTTCGCGAGAGGTGGGCGGCGACTACTTCGACGTGCTGACCGTGGACGGCTCCTACTGCATCGCCATCGCCGATGTCTCCGGCAAGGGAATAGGAGCCGCGATGTTGATGTCCAACCTTCAGGCTGTCTTGCGATCCAAGGCGCCCATCCTCGGCGCTCCCGACGAGGTGCTGCGGCAGATGAACACCGACCTGTACGATCGGGTCGGTGAAGGGAGATTCGTCACCCTCTTCTACATGGTGCTGGAACCCGAGTCCGGCAGGCTGATCTATGCCAACGCCGGGCACAATCCCCCCTTCCTGGTGAGCCCGGACGGCGCCCTCGCAAACCTCGAGGTGAGCGGCGTCCCCCTCGGGATTCTGCCCCAGACCCAATACGCAGCCTTCGAGCAGGTCCTGCTGCCCGGCCGGGTCGCCGTGCTCTACAGCGACGGCATAACCGAGGCAGCCAGCCGAAACCGGGAACTCTTCGGTGAAGACAGGCTGGCAGCGATCATAAGGGACAACCGGACCAAGAAGGCCTCGGAGATCGTGGACGCTGTCCTGCTCGGGGTAGACACTTTCCGAGAAGAGGAGCCCATCTCGGACGACATGACGCTGGTGGTACTCAGACGGCTGACCTGATGATCCCCGACCGCCCGCTGCCGGTACATCACCTGTCGACTGCCGAAGAGCCCTACGTGTCGGGCACTCGTGCCTATCGCTTCAGAACCAGCTTGCTCACTCTGGTGCCGCCCGGTCCGCTCGCCACGACGAAGTAGGTGCCCGGAGCAACCCTTGTCCCCTGCTGGTTGTCGCCCTCCCAGGTCACCGAGACCGTTCCCGAGTCCCTTCCCTGGGGCGCAAGGGTCCTCACCAGTTCACCCTTCACCGAGTAGATGCTCACTGCATCGGCGCCGCTGCCGTCGGACGAGAACTCGATCGTCACCGATGACGCAGACGGATTGGGCTTGACCGAGAAGATCGCCGGCTGGTCCGGAATCCCGGACGCAAGGCGGACCGTCTCGCCCTTCGGGCCCTCCTCGGTGACCACGAGCATGTGGACCGATGCGTCGGCGTAGACTTCGTAGCCGTCCATGAAGCAGGTGATCCGCTTGGGCCCACCCGGGAAGCCGGTGAGCGCGGCCTTGACCTGGGACCTGCGGAACATCGCTCTGAGTTCATCGTGGCCGTCGCCATCGTAGTCGCCGACAGCCAGCGAGTCCGGCACCGCTTGAACAGCGTGCATCAAGAAGACGTGCGTGGAGTCAATTGCCTCGGCGTCGCGGCCGGGCGGGATCTCCACTACGGCTCTCACCCAGCCGTCGTAGCTGAAGTTGATGCACTCCGGCGCCATCGCCACCTGGGTAGGAATCGCCTGATCCGCCGAAAACCCGAGGCTGAAGGCCAGGGTGTGGGCATCGCTTATCAGGTGGCCGGCTAGATTGGATCCCGGCGTATCAGGATCGTAGGTGTGGGGAATCGCGGGAGTCGCCCGTACGACCGCGGCGATGCTGTCAACCAGGACAGCGGCGGCCCGTGAGAGTCCGTGATAGTAAGCGCTGCGGCCGCTGTCAAGGAGACCGTTGATCGCGGAAAGCGTCGTCGGGGGAATCGAGCCCGCACCGGCATCTATGGCGCCTTCGAGGTTGTCGAACTTGAGATCGACCACCGCCCGCGGGCGTCGTGTGTCCTCGCCCAGGGCGAACACCGAGAACTCGTAGTCCTCGGATATCGTCCGGGTGAGCGAGCTCAAGAGCCTGGTTAAGGCCGAGGGGAGTTCGGTGTACTCGACGGTGATGTCGCGGTAGGCCTGGCACGCCCCGGACGGCCTGACGAACACTCGCACAAGGTCCTGCTCAACGCCCGGAGGCAGCGCATCCTGAGTGGCCAGGACCACCTCGGCCGCGTAGTCGAAGTTGGCGTCGGTCGCAATCTCGGTGAAGACGTCGAAGAAAGAGACCCCCTCGGGCGGCGGGCAGGAATCGCTGGAAGAGACATCGGCGGTGATCGTGCCGGCCGCCGAGACGCTGTCGAAGCCCACGGTGACGCCGTCGGGGACTACCTCCACCACGATGCTGTCGCCCTCGGGCACCGGCTCCTCGTAGGAGTCCGGCTCGAAGACCATGATGCTGTCGGAGAACGACGCCACGTAAAGCTGGCCATCCAGCATGGTGATGCCCACCGCCGTCCTCTCGCCGAGACCTTCCAGCCAGTGCGACGCAACCAGCTCACCGTCGGCATTGACCTCAAACACGCTGTCTGAACCGGCCGAGGAGATGAGGAAGCTGTCGCCGTAGAAAGTGATGCTCGACGGATAGTAGGGGATGTTGGATGGCAACGGAATCTCGCTCACTTCGGTGTTGGAGTCGTCGTCGTAGGTCAGGATCTCCAGGTAGGAGGCATCCAACAGGTAGACATTGGGGTCCCTGTAGACCAGGCCGCGTGGGTTCCGCTGGCCTTCACCGCCTTCTGACAGAAAGCTCTCGCGGATGTTGAGCGAGTCCGCAGTCCACTTGATCTTCACCGCGTCACCACACTCGTCACCCACCCAGTAGACGTCGTTTCCACAGCAAGCACCGGATATCAGCAGTGAGGCGTTGTCGCCGCAGTGGGGGGGGTAGTTGAAGGAGTAGTCTTCCCGCAGGACCGTTCCGTCCAAAGGATCCAGAAGGTAGAGATACGAGCACATGCTTGTGCAATCACCTTGATGAGCGACCGCGAAGAGCACGTTGCCGTCGGTGTCGAGGCCCCTGAGTGAGCCCGGACCCTCCGGCACCGGTATGCTTCGTACCGCTCGGAAATCCGCGCTCGCCGTAGTGACTGCGAGCGCCAGCAACAAGGTTGCCGACAGGAGATACCTAGCCATGTGATGCCTCCTTGGTGAAGTCGCGCTCTGTATTGGGTATGCGTGTCTGTTGCGACCTGGAGTATACCACCGCGGGTGCGCTATTTCAAGCCGAACGTTGCTCGCCACCCGGCAAGCGAGGCTTCGCGGCTCGAGGCTCCCGGAAGCTCACCGAGCCGGTCAAGGCAATCCCCGAGATTGCGCTCGGCAACGTAGTAAGGCTTGAGGCGTCGGGGGAGCCTCTCGCCCACAACCGATGCCGCCTCAGTCAGGGCGCGCTCCCAGTAGCCCGCAGCCTTTTCAGAGCCCCCGGCATTCAACCAGGTCTCACCGCAGGCCAGCAGGTAGTCCACCTGGCACAGGCCCCCTTGGGCGGCAAGACCCAGAGCCCGATCCGATTGGGCCGCCGCCTCCTGGGCTCTGCCCTGCCGCAGGAGCGCCTTGCCCAGGCCCAGCGCGCTTTGGGCCTCGATGTCGCACAGCCGGTACCTGCGGGCGTCCTCCACGAGCACCCGAAAGCGGTCGGCGGCGCCATCGACCTCGCCCGCGCTGAGTTCGGCCTCAGCGCACAGCAGCGTGCCTAAGGCACGGCACCTGACGTCGTTGGATCCGATCGAGGCGCAGATCTCCTCGCACGCCCGGACCGCGTCGGTACCCCGCCCGCTCGAACACATCTTCCTGGACTCGACCACACCGAGCCGACAGCGCAAGAGATGGCTCAGGGAGTTTCTGTCGTAGGCGCTTGCGGCCGCAAGCACGGATTCCGCGCCCGCCGGGTAACCGATATCGTAGAAGGCGTCGGCCCTGCCCAGGAGGGCATACGCGGCCGCCTCCCGGTCACGCGTCTCGGCGGCAAGCCCGGCGGCGCCGTCGAAACTCCGGAGGGCCCCGCCGTAGTCACCCTTGAGGCGCATGGCCTCCCCCATCCAGATCAGGGTGGCGGCCACCGCCGGCTTCTCGTCGAGGGCTTGTTGAACCTCGTACGCCCTGCCAAGGAAGACCAGGGCGCTGTCGGCCCGCCCCAGCATCACCTGCAGGAATCCCGCCGTCTGATCCACCTTGGCCTTGAGCCTGGCGTCATCGATCCCGGCGACCAAGGAGACCGCCTGGCCCAGGCGCGCCCGTGCGCCACCGGCCGCGCCCCGACAGACCATGGCCTCGGCGAGGTTGACCAGGCTTCGGACCTGGTCGCCGGCGTCACCGATTTCGGTCCTCAGCTCAAGGGCCAGGGAATCCATCCTCAAGGACTCGTCGTACCTGCCCATCATCGAGTAGGCGGTGCCCATGTCCGAGAGCGAAGAGGCCATCAGGTCCTTGGAGCCCGCTTCCTTCCTGATTTCATAGCTCCGCTCGAAATTGGCCAGGGCCTCCTCGAACCGGCCGTCGGACCGGAGAATCTGCCCGATCTTGTTGAGCGCGGTCGAGGTGCCCAGCTTGTCGCCTATCTCCCGCTTGATCTCAAGCGAGCGCGTCAGCACGGCCAGGGCATCGTCCCGCCGGCCCAGGATCTCGTATACCAGCCCCAGGTTGCCAAGGCTGGCCGCGATGCCCCGCTTGTCCTTGAGCTCCTCCTTTATCTTGATCGATGCCTGGTAATGATCAATCGCCTGCTCGAACTTGTTCTCGCGGTTGTAGACCACGCCGATGGCGTTGAGGATCTGCGCCTCGCCCTCGCGGTTGCCCATGTCCCGGTATAGGGCCAGGGTCTCCTGGAGCTGGCCCAGCGCCTCGTCCAGAGCGCCCTGATTGATCAGCATGCGCGCAAGACCGAACCGGGCCGAGCCGAACTTGGGGTCCAGCTCGACCGCTTTGCCGAAGTTCTCCGCCGCGAGCGCCCAGTCGCTGACGGAGTCGTAGATCAACCCCAGCTTGTAGTATCCCTCGGGATCGTGCGGAGAGTTGGCAACGAAGTCCTTGTAGGAGCGCACCGCCTCATCGACGTTGTGAGTGATGTCCGCGTGACCGGCCATTATGAAGGTGCGATCCGCCGGAGGCACGCGGTCCATGAACTTCACCACCTTCTCCACGGCGGTGAAAGAAAGTCTCTCGGCCTTGTCGTCGTAACCCAGGTGCCTGTAAGCCTCTGCCGCCTTGCCGTAGGCCATCGCGAAATCGGGATCGGCCTCGGCGGCGGCCTCGAAGGCTTGCACCGCCTCCAGATAGGAACCGGCGTAGGCCGACTCCATCCCTCGGGCGAACTCGGCGGCAGCCTTGACCGACTTGGTCCTCTGGGCCGCGAACTCCCTGTCCAGATCGGCGTCAATCGCCTTCTGACTCAGTTTGAAGATCTGTTTGGTCAACCTGGTGAGCTCGTCGATCATGGCCAGCAGGTCGCCCTCCGCACCGCTCACCGTCCGCGTGCCGACGATTTCCTGATCGCGCGCCGTCTCCACCTTGATGGTTATCCTGATCTCGTCCCCCGCGGCAAGGAAGCCGCCCATCACCACGGCGTCGAGGTCGGTGGCCCGGGCCAGCCGGCTTATCATCTCTGGAGAGCCTACATCCGTGAGGTCCCCGCCCAGCTCGCCCACCACCTGACGCAGCCTCTCCGGACTCATGATCCTGAAGTACTTGGACTGGGCGAGATCGGCGGTCAGGTTATCCGGTATGCCCGAGGCCAGCCAATCCAGGCCGCTCTCCTCGGCCAGGTTCTCGAAGGGCAGAATCGCGAGGTAGGTTCTGGCTTCCTTGAGGACCAGGGTCGGCTTCAGTATCAGAGCCGCGACCACCGCGACCGCCAGCCCCCCGGCTACCAGGATCGCCGCCAGGGACTTCCTGCCGAGGCGGCGGCGCAGTCTCACCGTCTGGCTCCTTATGTCCGATAGGATCTCATCCGCGGAGGCGTATCTTGAGCCCAGATCCCGCGCCAGGGCTTTGGCAACAAGACGATCGAGCCAGGGCGGAACCGCCGGGTTCACCCTGGAGGGCGGAGCGGCCTCCTCCCTGAGGCGCTTCATAAGGGTGGAGATGATGCTGTCGGCCTTGAAGGCGACTTGCCCGGTCAACATCTCGTAGAGCACAAGGCCGAAGGAGTAGATGTCGCTGCGGTAGTCCACCTCCTTGCCCTCGGCTTGCTCCGGAGACATGTAGTCGGGCGTGCCCACGATCTGGCCCGTCACCGTGAGCCCGCTCGCCTCGACGCTCTTGGCGATTCCGAAATCTGCCACGCAGGCGTTGCCGTCGGCGTCGATCATGATGTTCTGGGGCTTGAGGTCCCGGTGGATTACGCCGGCCTCGTGAGCGCACTTCAGGGCCTCGGCGATCTGCCGCGCAATCTCCACCGCCTCGTCCACACCCAGGGCGCCGCGCTCCAGGATCAGGGCCTTGAGGTCCTTGCCCTCAATGTAGGGCATGGAAATCACCTTGATGCCTTCGACCTCAGCGATGTCGTAGATGCGAAGGACGTTCTTGTGGGTGACCCTGCGGGCAAGAATGATCTCGTCCCTGAAGCGCTTTATCACCGACCCGTCCCGGGCCAGGTCCTGCCGTATCACCTTGAGGGCCACAAGGCGATCGATCTCCCGATCCCGGGCCTTGTAGACCCAACCCATCCCGCCTTTGCCGACCACCTCCAGGATCTCGTACCTGCCGCCCAGCACCCTGCCCAGCTCCAGAGCTTGCTCTTCAAGGCCGGTGGGGCCGCCGGGCAGAGTCGGATCGGCAAGCTTGGTGAAGTCGGTCTGAGGAAGGGTCACACCGCAGGCCGGACAGCGCTCGTGCGGCCCCGTCAACTCCTTGCCGCATTGCGGACACGTGCCGAATCCTGCCGCCATCATGCTCGGTTCCCCGCGGCGCCGCCCCGCGCGTCACCTGCCAAGGAATGTCGACCGCTCGCCGGCTGTGAGTTGGAATACCTTCCGCAAGATCGCCTCGGGACCGGCCTCGAGGGCTCTGCCGCGTCGAGCCATCGCCCGTCTGGCGGTCTCCAGCGCGGCCTCAAGCCTGTGCTCGACGAACCCCGAGCTGCCGCCCCAGGTGAAGGAGGGTATGTGTTTGGGAGGATAGTCCGACCCGTAGATGTTGCAGCAGATCCCGACCGAGGTGCCCGCGTTGAAGACAGAGCCGATTCCCGACTTGGAGTGGTCGCCCATGAAGAGCCCGACGAAGGCCTGGCCGGAATCAACCAGCTCTCCGGCGATCGGAGCCTTGACCGTGGAGTAGTTGTTCTTCAGGTCGCTGGTGTTGGTGCCGGCGCCGATGTTGACCCACTCGCCCAGATAGGAATGACCCACGAAGCCTTCGTGTTGCTTGTTGGAATGGCCGTGGATTATGGTCTCGCCGAGCTCGCCGCCGACCTTGCAGCCGGGCCCGATACTTGCGGGGCCGTATATGGCTGCGCCCATCTTTATGGTGCTTCCGGAGCCCACGCGAACCGGCCCGCGCAGCGAGGCGTTGGCCATCACGCTGGCGCCGTCCTCTATGATCACGGGGCCCTCTGAGGCATCCAGCACAACCCCGGGGCTCAGGATGACGCCGCTTCCCAGCCGAATGTCCTCCCCCACCAGGTGGACTCCGGCCCCAACCTTGCTGCCCAGGGCCGCTCCGCCCAGCCGGGAGAAGTCGCGCTCGAGCTCATCACCGGCTGTCGTCACCAGGTCCCATGGGTAGGCGATCACGCGGGCTTCCACCCTGGCTGACGGCAGACCCGCGAAGACGCCCTGGTCGAGCGGCCGGTCGGCGCGCCTCTCGAGCTCCGGCAGCATGCCCCGCCCGACGTTGGCGGCCACCACGGTCTCGCCGCACACCAGCTTGCCCGCCCAATTGGGGTCCATCTGCTTGAAGAGCGCCTCGTCGAAGACCCATCGCCCGTTTACGAAGGGGACAAGCTCCTGGCCCTTCCAGAACGCGGCGTAGGATGCGACACCGCCTCCATCTCCGGTCCTCACATATCCCCTGGCGTGCGACCCGAGTTCCACGCGCCCACCGGACGCTTCAAGCCCCCGACGGAGCTTATCACCCAGGGAAAAGACCCCGCAGACCAAGTCCCAGACCGGCCGGGTCAAGGTCAGAGGGTAAAGGTCGGAGACACGGTCGTCTTCAAACACAACGACGGGCCTCGCCATGCTTACCTCCGGATCACATCCACACAGACGGCCTTGCCGGCCCGGTCCCGACGCTTCGGCCGGCGGTTTCCACTTTAGAGGCTCGGCCAGGCGGGGTCAACATCAAACCTCCAAGCATGAAACCTCTCTGCCCGCGGAGGCATCATAAGGCCGTCAAGGAGGTAGGTGCTTTGCCAATAAGAGAGTACAGATGCGTTGAGTGCGGCCTCGAATTCGAGAGCCTGCAGATTGGAGGGGCGTCCCCTCGTCAGGACGACGCCACCGATTGTCCAGCCTGCGGGTCGGTCAACGTCGCGAGGAAGATGTCGCTCTTCTCAAGCCTGAAGAGCGAGACCTCCTCGTGCTCGACCAGGCCGACCACGAGCGGCTTTGGTTGAGGCTAGCGCTGAGCGGCAGGCGCCGCTCGCCACTGCCTCGCCCTACTTCCTGGCCTTCCACCGCCCGCTTGGCGGCACGGGAGCGTTGAGGTGCTTGGCGCGGGTTGTGAAGTCCCTGAAATGGGGCGCCAGGATCTGAAGCTCCCGCGGTGTTGGAAAGAGGATCTTGTTGGTGTGGAAGTTGAAGATCCCGCTTCTACCCTCCCCGGACCGGCCGTACCCCGCGGCCAGACCGTGCCACTCGCCCTTGTACTTGAACAGCGCCATCACCACGATACGTGTGTCGTCCAAGTACTTGCCCAGGATCCTGTCCATCCAGGCGTCAATGTCAACCACCGCCCATCCCTGGTAGATCCCGAACACAAAAACCTGCGACAGCTCCACCGCGGGACCCTGAGCCGGTTTGATCCTCTCGACGGGCAGATACCACTCCAAGAAACTCACGGTGTCGCTTGCCCTGACCGAGCCGGGGTGATAGCCGAGGATGCTGTATGGGACGGCGGTATCTAGGTCGCCGTTGAAGGCAATGGTCACGTCTCTCACCGTGGATCCGCTCACGCACGCGCGATTGATGGTCCTGACCAGCCCGAAGGGAATCGCGGTACTGCCCCTGTGAGCGCCAAGCACCTTGCCGAGCTGTCGCTGGTCCACCGTGCCGCAGGTATTGGCTGTCACGAGGCCTATCAAGTAGGCGTAGAAGCGGTCTCTTACTTCTCCCTCGGGCAGGCTGATCTCGGCCCCGGGGATTTGCGCCACCGGCTCCACGCCCTGGCCCACCGGAGATCGCTTGTCGGATCCGGCGGGCTGAGGAACGTCGGCCAGGACCGGTCCTGCCGGGCAAAGCAAGAGTGCCAGGACCGCTGCCGCGCATGCCAGCCGCGCGTGACTTGCAGATGCCCTGGCACCCCTACCTTCACCGGGCGCCCCGCGCGCTCTCGACCGATAGGTGTTCATGCAACTATACTAATCGGCAAATCGAGCGCGCAAAACAGGTTTCCTATTTCTTCATTGCCTCCAGGTCATGCTTGAGCGTCTCGATCTCCTGCTTGAGATGCTCTATCTCCAACTTGAGATCATCCATGTGTCCGCCGGGCCCCATCATCTCCATGCATTCCTTCTTGAGCGGCTCATCCATGGCCATGCCCTCGGGCGACTTCAACACCATGACCTTGCGGGGACCGTCCCCCTTGCATGCCCCCTTTCCCATTCCCCCGGGCATGCCCTCGAGGTGCTTCATGCAACCCTTCATGTCGCCCTTCTTGCAGCGCTTCATGCACTCCTTGGTGCACCACTGGCCGCCGTGCCCCATAAATCCCGGGCAGCATATCTCGGGATCATCTCCGGCACTGATGAGGATCCTCATCGGGCTGCCCTCGCCGACCGTGACGTCCAGGCGCCTGGTCTCGCCCTTGCGCTTGAGGGTCAGCTCGACCTTGTCGCCCGGCTCGTGACTTCTCACGGCCTTCGCAAGCGGGGGCGGGCAGCAGATGCTCTCGCCGTCGATCTTGGTGATCACGTCACCGGCAAGGAGCCCGGCCTCTTCGGCGGGGCTGTCATCCTCGACTCCGACAACCAGCGCGCCCTCATCCTCACCCACCCCAAAGTAGGAGCCGAGGTCGGCCGATATGCGCTCAAGTCTGACGCCGATGTAGCCGCCGCCAAACCCGAGATCCTTGACGATCTTCCTGACTTCCGGCATCTGGAAGCGATGGCAACCCCCGGACTCAGAGAACCCCTCGTCTTCGTCGTCGATCTCGATCTTGTACGTCTTCTCGATCTGCTTTGACTTCTCGGCCTTCTCGTACTGGTCTCGCTGGCCCAGCGTAGCCGTTACCACTTCCCGCTTGCCGTCCCGCAGGACCACCAGTTTGATCGCGTCGCCGGGCGCCATCGATTTCACCTTGGCGATCGCGTCATCCGGAGACTCGATGGATTTGCCGTCGATCTCCACTATCACGTCGCCCTTGGCGATCTGGGCCGCCTCGGCGGGGCTGCCTCCGACCACGTCGGCAACCAGCACCCCCGTCGTGCCCTTCTCGAGGCTCATTGCCTGAGAAATGTCGTCGGTCAGAGGCTGGAGCATTACACCCAGCCAGCCCTCATCGGCTGCGTAGGCCGCCCCCAACGTAGCCAGGGACAGACCGACCGCAACCACTACAGCAAACAAGCTACCCGCACCCGCAGTCCTGCGCATCACGCACTACTCCTTTCCCAAGTACGCCTTTCCGAAGTGCTCCTCACTGTGCCCCACGCCGGTGTTTAACACCTGATCCGGCGCCGGGTTCCGCATCGACAGCACACTTAGCCTAACCCATTGTGCGATAAAAGACTACAAGATACGTTGGGGCTCGGCAAGTCCGCGGGATGCGCCAACGCCGGAATCGAGGGGCAGGAAACGCGACGCCGCGCCTGTCGGGCGAGCATCAGAATGGTGTGAAAGGTAACTCAGGAAATCACTTTGGCGGCAGGGCCGGCAGGGTTATGCTGGAGGCCGCAACAACCGATTGGACCGCGGAGCTGGTTCGACAAGGGAGATTGAGATGACTGACCCAGGAATTACCACAAGAGCCGGAGTCGCTCTGGCGATTCTCATCGGAGCGGCGTGCGGGCTGCTCCCGCTTGCTGTTGGCGCTGCAGGCCCTGCAGGCCCTGCAGGTGCGGGCTCAGCCTCGGAGCAATCCGAAGCGACCATCTACACCTGTTCGATGCACCCTCAGGTCATGCAGCCCGAGCCCGGCAACTGCCCCATCTGCGGCATGAAGCTGGTGCCGGTCTACGAGGACCAGGCCCGGGGCGGCGCCGAGATCACCATCGATCCGCGTGTTACTCAGAACATGGGGGTGCGCGTGGCTGAGGTATCTCGGGGCCCGATTGCGACAACCATTCGCGCCGTGGGTTACCTGAGGGCGGCCCAGTCCAATGAGTTCGATGTCACCGCGAGGATCGCCGGCTACATCGAACGCCTGTACGCTAACACCGAGGGCATGCTGGTCAAGCAGGGGGAGGCGCTGGCGGACCTCTACAGCCCGGATCTGCTGGTGGCCCAGGAGGAGGTGCTGGCCGCCGAGCGGGCTCTGGATCGATTGGAGCCCGGCGCCGATGCCGGCCTCCGGCTCGAGTCCGAGGGTCTCCTGGAGGACGCCAAGCGGAAGCTCCTGCTGTGGGGCATCGCCGAGCAGGACCTCGACCGCTTGCTGGAATCCGGCAAGGCCGGCCAGGTGATGCCCTTGAGGAGCCCGGCCACCGGCTTCGTCGCAGAGAAGAACGTGGTCCAGGGCTCGGCGGTGGCCCCCGGCGAGAGGCTCTTACGGATCGTCGATCAATCGACGGTGTGGCTGGATGCCCGGATCTACGAGAACCAGCTGTCCCTGGTGGCCGTCGGGCGGGAGGCCAAGGCGACCGTGCAGGGGCTGCCGGACAGATCGTTTTCAGGCAGGGTGATCTTCGTAAGCCCCCAGATCGATCCGGAAGCGCGCACCATGACCGCAAGGATCGCCTTCCCCAACGGCGATCTCGCGCTCAAGCCGGGCATGTACGCAACTGTTGAGATCGTGGTGGATGCGGGTCGCGATGCTTTGCAGATTCCCAGGGAAGCCTTGATCGATACCGGCAAGCGCCAGGTGGTCTTTGTGGCGCTTGGCGAAGGGCGCTTCGCCCCGCGCGAGGTGCGAGCCGGCGTCGAAACCGGCGACGGCAAGATCCAGATCCTCGAGGGGCTGGCCCCTGGGGAGACTGTGGTCACAAGCGGGCAGTTCCTGATGGACACCGAGAGCCGGACTCGGGAGGCAATACAGAAGATGACCGACCAGGGGATGCTGGGCTCGGCGCCGGCGATGGAACCTGAAGGCAAAGGTAAGGCGCCGCCCTCCGAGCAGCAGGCAGAGATCAACTCGGCGGATGCCGACGCAATCCTGGTTCACTATCTCGCGACGGCCCGGAGCCTTGCCGGCGACAACCCCGTTGGGAGTGCCGACGTCCAGGCTCTGGTGAAGTCGGCCGAGGCCCTGGTCGCCAAGGCTGGCCGAGGTCCCTTGGAGCCAGTCGCCGCAGGCATTCTGGACGCATCACGCTCGCTGGATGTGCCCGCGATCGCGGACCAGCGCGGGCAATTCAAGCGTCTCAGTGAAAGCGTGATCAATCTGGTGGATCATGTCGCTCCTTCCAGAGCGCTCGGGGACAGGTTATACGTGGTCAGGTGCTCCATGTATCCCGGCGAGTGGCTTCAGACCGATCGCGGGATCGCCAATCCCTTCTTCGGCAAGTCCATGCTCGAATGCGGCGCCATAGAGCGCACCATCGATCTGGCGGAGAGTGAATGATCTCCAAGATCATCGAGTTCTCGGTCAGGAACAAGATCTTGGTGCTGGTCCTCGCCGGCATCGTGACCGCGCTCGGCATTTGGGCCGCCAGGAACATGCGGCTCGACGCCATCCCCGATCTTTCCGACGTGCAGGTGATCATAGTCACCGACTATCCCGGTCAGGCCCCGCAGGTCGTTGACGACCAGGTCACGTATCCTTTGAGCACGGCCATGCTGTCGGTGCCCGGAGCGACCTACGTGCGGGGCTTCAGCATGTTCGAGCTGTCCTTCGTTTACGTTCTCTTCGAGGACGGCACCGACATCTACTGGGCGCGCAGCCGAGTGCTGGAATACCTGAATTTCGTTCGAGACAGACTGCCCCAGGGTGTCGAGCCGAAGCTGGGCCCGGACGCCACGGGCGTGGGTTGGGTCTATCAGTACGCTCTCGACGCCGGCTACTACTGCCCCGACCACCCCGGCGGCCTGTGGCACTATGAGCGCGAGGCCGAGCCCCGGCCACAGGATCAGGGCCACTGGTACGCAAGGCCGGAGGACGCTCCCAGGCGAGAGCAGCGGCACCTTCGCAGGGTTCGCGCCTTCGACGGGCCCGGGACGTGCCCGCTGGACGGCAGGCTCCTGGTCAGCGCCGGTCTGGACTTGGCCCAGCTGCGCAGCGTCCAGGACTGGTTCCTGCGATTTCCCCTGACCTCGGTCGAGGGCGTGTCCGAGGTCGCCTCGATCGGCGGCTTCGTTAAGCAGTACCAGGTAAGCCTCGATCCGGGGAAACTGCTGGCTTACGGACTCACGCTGGACCGTGTCGTGACCGCCATTGAGCGCAGCAACAACGACGTCGGCGGCTCGGTCGTGGAGATGGCCGAGAACGAGTACATGGTCAGGAGTCGTGGCTACATCAAGACCTTGGATGATCTGGGTTCTGTCCCCATCGGAGTCGCAGCAGGCGGGACGCCGATCCTCCTCGGCAATGTGGCCACTCTCCAGGTAGGCGGTGAAAGCAGGCGCGGCGTGGGAGAGCTGGACGGCCGGGGCGAGGCCGTCGGCGGCATCATTGTCTCGAGGTTCGGCGCCAACGCCTACCGCGTGATCAAGGACGTCAAGGCCAAGTTGGCCGAGCTCGAGGACGGTCTCCCGCCTGGAGTGGCAATAAAGACCACCTACGACAGGTCCGCCCTGATACGGCGCGCGGTGGGAACGCTCAAGACCGCCGTAACCGAAGAGCTGATCGTGGTCGCTCTGATCTGCCTGGTCTTCCTGGCTCACGTCAGCTCGGCCCTGGTCGCCATCGTCGTGCTGCCCATTGGCCTCCTGGTGTCGATTCTGGTGATGCAACTCCTTGGCATCAACGCCAACATCATGAGCCTGGGGGGGCTCGCTTTGGCCGTCGGCGTCATGGTGGACTCGGGCGTGGTCATGATCGAGAACGCCCACAAGCACCTGGACCGGGAGCGGGAGCGGGTGGCCGCAGGTCTTCCTGCCCGCCCCAAGACCGAGATCGTGCTGGAAGCGGCGCGCGAGGTGGGCCCGAGCCTCTTCTTCTCGATGCTGGTGATCACGGTTTCCTTCCTTCCGATCTTCGTCCTCGGAGAGCAGTCCGGCAGGCTGATGAAGCCTCTGGCTTATACCAAGACCTTCGCCATAGCGGCGGGCGCGATCCTCGGCATAACCATCATTCCGGTACTGATGGTCTACTTCATAAGGGGCAAGGTTCCCGTCGAGGAGCGCAACCCCATTAACCGGCTGTCGCAGCGCGTCTACAACTTCTGCTTCCAGAGGGTGATGAGGCGCCCCAAGACCACGATTGCGGTGGTTCTCCTGGTCGCCGCTTCGGCGATCTATCCCGCGTTCAAGCTGGGGTCGGAATTCATGCCGCCCATGGATGAGGGCGACCTCCTGTACATGCCCACCACCGACCCAAGCATAAGCGTCACCAAGAGCAAGGAGCTTCTCCAGCAGACCGACAAGCTTATCAAGACCTTCCCTGAAGTGGTGAGCGTCCACGGCAAGATCGGCCGCGCCGAGACCGCGACCGACCCCGCGCCGCTTTCCATGATCGAGACGGTGGTGAGACTGGAGCCCGACCACGACAAGTGGCGCCGGCGCGGGATCCCGCGGTTCTTCGGCCGGTGGCCGGGATGGCTCAAGGCGCCGCTCGAGAAGACCTTCTGGCCGGAGGCGCGGCCGATCACCACCGAGGAGCTCATCTTCGGTTGGACCGAGCCCGACGGGCGACGAGAGCCCGGGCTCAATGACGTGGTGAGCTTCCCGGGGCTCGCCAACGCCTGGCCCTTCCCCATCGAGAACCGGATCAACATGCTCTCGACCGGCATCAAGACGCCGGTAGGCATCAAGATAATGGGGCCGGACCTTGACGTGCTTTCCGACATCGCCGAGCGCTCGGCGGTGGCCGTTCGCGCTGTGCCGGGCACGATAAGCGCTTACCCGGAACGCACCACCGGAGGCTACTACCTTGACATCACCCCTCGCCGCGACGACGCGGCGCGCTACGGTCTCGCGGTGGCCGATATTCAGGACGTGGTGATGACCGCCCTGGGCGGCATGAACGTCACCACCACGGTCGAGGGACTGGAGCGCTATCCCGTGAACGTCCGGTACAGCCGGGAGCTCCGGGACAACCTCCCGGCCCTGCGGCAGGCGCTGGTTGCAACGCCGACCGGGGCCCAGGTGCCCCTGGAGCAGGTTGCGGACATCCGGATAAACCCCGGACCCCCGATGATCCGAAGCGAGGACGCCCAGCGCACGGCCTGGGTTTACGTGGACATCACCGGGCGCGATCTCGGCGGCTACGTCAAGGATGCCCGCCGGGCGGTAGAGGCCAAAGTGCCGCTTCCACCAGGCTACTCCAGGATATGGTCCGGCAGGTTCGAATACCTCCAGAAGGCGAACGCCCGGCTTCGGCTGGTCATCCCGATCACGCTGGCGCTGATAGTGCTGCTCCTCTACGCCAGCAACAAGAGCTGGTTCCGCGTGGGCGTGATCCTGATGGCCGTTCCTTTCAGCCTGATCGGCGCCTTCTGGTTCCTGCACCTGCTGGGCTACAACATGAGCCTTGCGGTCTGGGTGGGAATCATAGCCCTCCTGGGCGTTGACGCCGAAACGGGCCAGGTGATGCTGCTCTACCTTGAGAACACTTTCTCGCGCTTCAAGTCCGAGGGCCGCATGCGCACGAGGGCCGATCTCTTCGAGGCGATCCACGAAGGCGCGGTGAAGCGCATCAGGCCCAAGACCATGACCGTGGCAACCGACATGATAGGCCTCCTGCCCCTGCTCTGGGTAACCGGCACCGGCTCCGACGTCACCCGAAGACTGGTGGCGCCCTTGATCGGCGGAATCACCGTGAGCTTCGCGATGGAACTGCTTGTCTATCCGGTGGTCTTCTATCTTGCCAAGCACTGGCAGCTAAGGCGCGAGTGGGCCGCGGAGGCCGGGGCGACGGCCCAGGGAGGGCAGGCGATATGAGCCCAACTGCCGTCTTGCGCGCGCGCGCGCCGGGCCTGAGATGCCGAGCGAGCCTCAGGTCTCCACGGCTTGCATTGGTTGCGTCCCTTCTGGTAGCGGCTCTCGCCGGGGCATCGTGCGCGATCCACCCGGACGGGGAGCGGGCCGAGCGAGACCTCGCCGGCCGCGCCTACGGCGGGTCGGGCTCCGCAGGCGGCCCCGAAGCCGGCAGTCGGGCCGAGGAGGCCCGGGCAGTGGTCGAGCCGCCGCCGCTTGCGCCCAGCGCCTCGCTTGGCGCGATCCTCCAACACGCCTACGCGGCCAGCCCGAGACTGCGCGGGCTCTATTGGGAGTGGATCGCCGCCATCGAGGCGATCCCCCAGGAGGCCAGTCCCGGGACCAACCTGAGCGTCTCCGTGGAGTCCATGTTCGAGGACGGCGAGACCTCCCTCGCGAGGACGACCCTCGGCATCGGCAACGATCCCATGTCATCGATCCCCTGGCCCGGCAAGCTCTCCACGGCCGGCAAGCGAGCCCTGGAGATGGCGCGCGCCGCCGGGCGCCGCTTCGAGGGCGGCAAGCTGGAAGTGAGAACCAAGGTCCTCGGCGCCTACTACGATTACGCGCTCGTCGCGGAGTCGATGCGGCTCAAGGAGGCCGAGGTCGCGCTCCTCGAGACCGTGGTCGACGTCGCCGGCGCGAGGGTGAGAGCCGGTGCTTCCTCGACCAGGGACCTGCTCGGCGCCCTCACCGAGCGCGACCTTGCCGCCAGCGAACTTGAGACCTTGCGCTCGCTGGCGGCCGGCCGGCGCGCCGAGCTGAACGCGCTCCTGGGCCGCGACCCCGAGGACCCACTCGATCTTCCGGCGGAGCTTCCCCGCCCGCGGGAGCTGCCTTACGGCGATGCCGAGATCCTGGCGCTGGTGGCGCAGCGGAACCCCGAGCTTGCCGCTCTCGCGTACGAATCGCGGGCCAATCAGCAGGCGGTCAAGATCGCGCGCCAGCAGTACATTCCCGACCTCGGTCTGACCCTCCGGGGCGATCTCGAGGGTGTTGCTCAGTCCATCATGGGTATGCTCACCGCTCCCATCGTGCGCCACCAGGCGATCGCGGCGTCGATACGGCAGGCCAGAGCGGAGCTCGAGGCAAGTGAGGCCTTGCGCCGCGAGGCCGCAAGTGACATCAAGGCCTCGACGATTCTTGCGCTTTACGATTTGCGGGACACCGACAGGCAGGTGAAGCTCTTCGAAGGGACCGTCGTCCCGAGACTGGAGGAGACCGTCGCGCTTGCCCGGGCCGACTACGTGGCCGGAACCGCTACGGTTTCCGATCTGGTGGAGGTCCAACGGGTGCTCCTGGACGCGCGCCTCGCGGTCGCCACGATGCGCATGGAGCGCGAAGGGCTCCTGGCCCGGATCGAGCAGCTGGCCGGCGGAGAGAACTAGGCTCCGTCCGCCACCCCTGCCGTCCCGACCCGCCCAACCATCCCGACCGCCTTGGCCACCCAGATAGGCCGTACTGCCCGGGCTACTTCCGCCGCTTGCGCGCGGCAGGCTTGGGCCCGCGCCCGGCAGCCGCCGGGGACTTCTCCCCCAAGACCCTGAACCTCTTCTCCAGATCGTCCATCTTCTCGACAATGCCGCCATACTCAAGCTCGTCGTAGGAGAGCATGGCGCACCCGGAGAAGCCCTGCTCGCGGATGTCTATGGCCTTGCGGCTGACCTTGTCCCGCACGTGGTCCCACAGCGGGTGGTCGAAGGCGTCGGCCGGCTCGGTCAGTTTGCCGTCGTGGACGCAGAAGGCGGCGCAACTTACAACCGGAGGCCCGTCAAACCAGGATATGGTGGAGTTCATCTTCACCGGCATCAAGGGGCCGGTGTGGCTGCCGCGCATGAAACCTGCGACGTAGTGGCCGATCTTGAAGGGCTGCAGCACTTCTCCGGTCGCCGGGAAGGCCCCCTGCACTCTCACCATCATCACCGGATCGTCCTTGCCGGTGTACTTGCCGGCGATGTTGTGAAGCCGCTGTGTGCTCACCACCGCGCAAACGTCGCCCGTCGCTCGGGAGTGCACGCTCTCCACGACGAAGCGCTGGTTGTCGCGCAGCAGCGCCGCGATGTCGTAGATCTCCTCGGGAGCGTTGAGCTCGATCACGCGGTCCCCCTCGGTGTAGGAGACGTCCATGATTGTGAACCTGAAACCCTTGAACATCCCGGGGCTCAGAATAAGCCCGGCGTTGTACATGGGGTCGACGAACATCAGATAGAGCGGGAGATTGTAGGCGCCGGGGTCGGTCTTGTCCGCGGCGAACATGACGAAGGGCTCGTTGGGCCGCTCCTCGAACTCCATCTCGCACACCGCAGGCCCCAGGCCCTTGATGTTGCCGGAGAAGGAGTCCTTGAGAAGATCCTGTCCCGCTCCGTACAGGCCCTGCCTGCGGGCGTCCTGAGCGCCGGCTGAGAAGGCGTCCCAGACCAGTTTGTGAATCCCGGAGTCCGCGACGCCTCGACCGTGCGCCATCAGCACCGCGACGTCGTCACCGGTGTGGGAGACGAAGAAGTCCTTCACAAGACTCCTGGAGTTGCGTTTGACGAAGTCAGTGACAACCCCCATCAAGCGCGCCCCCGGTTTAATGTGCCCCCCGATGCTCCCGATGTCCGCCTTCGCCAGTGTGAGAGTTGTTTTCATCTTCGGTCCTCCCCTGCGCTGACTTGCCTGGCCGTCCGGTTGAGGAAGCTGCCGTTGCATGAACTTAAGTCCAGATTGTACACCGGCGCGAGACGCTGGTTCAAGCCCTAAGTGCGCCGCTGCAGCGGGGGGACGCGCGCGGACGTAAGGCGGGAGGCGGCCGACCCGGAGTTGTCAGTTGTCATAGCCGGCGGCGGAGGTTACAATCCTTACCAGGTTCACGTCTCAGGAAGTGTACAGGCGGAATCCGCGATATCACCTGGGGGTAGAGATGAAGCTTGGGATTGCCGTGCCGGTTCTGGCTGTCTGCGCTCTTGTGGCGGCAACCTGCGCAAGGACGCCGTCCTCCAGCGATCAGAGGCTCGAGGTCGGGGACATCGCGCCGGCCTACGTCCTGCCGACCCTGGCGGGTGACCAGGATGTCAACTTTGGCCGCTGGTTTCAGGAGAACACCGCCACAGTGGTGATTGTCTGGAGCATGTCCTGCCCCACCTGCCGGGAAGCTCTGGTCGAGTGCGAGCGGGTCCACAGGCTTTACGCCGACAGGGCGGTCAGGTTCGTGGGAGTCAACTACGACTCCGAAAACCTTGTAGGTGTCAGGGCCTTCCTCAAGGCCGAGGGCGTCACGTTTCCCAATGTGTGGGATGCAAGGAAGCGGGTCGCGCGGGCCTATCGAGCGCTCGACTACACTTTCAGCATCTTCGTCGTCGATCGGGACCGCACTCTGACGCTGGTCCAGTACGACCACCCTCCCGATCTCGGCGCCATCCTGGTCAAAACCATCGACAAGATGACGGCCGAGGAGATCAAAGGCCGGTGACGCCTGCGTGAAGCTGCGGAGGTGGTCCATGAAGCTCGTGACGGTTCTCGTTGCGTTCGCGGCCGCGCTGGCCTGGGCCTGGTCGGCGCATGCGGCCGAAGACCAAACCGGTGACGGCACCGGGACCGGGCGTGAAGCCCCCGGGCGGACGATCGACTTCACAGGAGAGGTAAGGCTCCGACTCCGCCACATAGACTCCCCGGACACCGGCGGCCTCCTTGGAACCTACGGCGAGGCCTTGCGGCCCGGGACATCGCTCAAGCACAGGCTGGCGCTGGAGGCGTCCTACCCGGTCAACGACCAGATCAGGGTCGGCGGCCTGGTGAGGATATCCAACGAGGGCAAAGAGGCGCTCGCCGCAGGGCCGGAGTACTTCTCGTCTGAGTTCGGGAGCGCGTTTGCGGCCTACGAGACGCCGGCCGCGAGGGCACGCCTGGGCTACTACAGCGTATCCTACACACCGCTCTTGCTTGCCAGGTGGGACACCCGGGACGATCCCGGGGCCGGCGGAGCGAGCTCCTGCGGCTGCGGCGCATCAGTCGCGGCAGGGGCGATTCTCGGGGAGACTCTGGAGGAGCTCGGCCCGGATCTCACCTTCGAGGGAGCGCGGGTCGCGCTCTCGCCGGGTGAGACCTTTGCGGTGGACGGCTTTCTTGCCAGACCCCGAATCGCCGGGGACGATTACCAGCTTCTCGCCTTCGGCGCCCGAGCCAGTCTCACCAGGTACTCCGCGCGGACGGCATCCTTCTTCGATCTCAGCCTTGCGGCCCTGCGGACCATGGAAGAGGAGAGCTCGCTTGAGGGCAGCGCGACGGACGCCGGCGCGCCGTCCCGGAACACCGTATACGGATTGGCCTGGAATGTGCCCCTCTTGAAGGCCGCATGGCTCAAGTCGCTTGCCCTGGGCGGCGAATGGACTCTGACCCGATCGTCGGGAGACGCGCGGCGGGAGGGCAAGGGTGGGATTGTCTCCTTGACGGCCGGCACATCTTCGGCCGTCAGGGCCGAGGTTTCCTACATCTATCTCTCCCCGAACTGGGACTCCTACTTCCGGGCCCTCTCCTACGACCCGGACCGACAGGGGGGGCGGGCGAAGATCGAGATCGTCAGCGGCAGCATGGTCGTGACCGCATTTGCCAAGTACCTGAGGAGCATCGACGAGGTCGCGGGGGCGGGCAAGAAGACGGCCTATCCTACCCTCAGCGCACGGTGTCAAGTCGGCGCCGGCCGCGCCTTGGGCTTCGGGCTCGGGACCATCTTCTCCGGGAGCGGCCCCGAGGACGGGGGTCTGACCCTGGACGTGGACACCACACGACTCAGCCTCATAGGGAACCTGACCTACGAGTTCGCCGAGGACTCGTTCGTGAACCTCGAGGAACGCTACGTTTGGAACAACGTGGACGAGGAGGCCTCGGCCGCGCGCGATCACAGATTCTCGATGCTCTCCCTGTACGTCAGGGCCGGAATATGGTAGGCGGCGCGGTTCGCGGCGGCGGCGCTGTCACGGCCTGGTGGATCGCTCTGATGGCGCTCGGCCTGGCGGCGCCATTCCTTGCGACCCTGATCGGCTGCGCACCCCCGAGGCCCGTTCCCGGGCAGGGACCGGCGATCAAGGTCGACCGGGAAGTCTGGGACTTCGGCACCATCGAGCGGGGAGACACCGTCAGGACCAGCCTCGCGGTGGCCAATGCCGGATCGGACTCGCTCAGGCTCGCGGCTTCGATCACCTGCGATTGTCTCACCGCATCCTGGGAGCGCACGGTCCTTCCGCCTCGCGGCTCGACCGAGATCGCGCTGGCGATGGTGGGTTACGAGATCAAGGACGCCACGTCCAAGACTCTATTCCTGGACTCCAACGACCAGTCCCGGCCGCGGGTGGCGATCACGGCCACCGGCAGAGTGGTTCGGGGCCGCAGGCCCCACCTGGTGGCAACGCCCAGCCCGTTGCCGATCGAGCAGTGGCATGGCGAGCTGAGGATCGAAAACCAAGGCCGCGAGGACTTGGTGATCGCCGATGTGCGTTGTTTCGGCTGCGGGAGTGATTGGAGCCGATTGGTACTGCCGGCGGGAAGGGACAGCATCCTTCACGTGGACGCCATCCCCCAGTGGCCGGACGGGCGCTGGATCGAGATTGACTCCAACGACCCCGTCCTGCCGCTAAGGAAGATATCCTTGGTAACTATGTAGCGGCGCTCAGCAACGCCAGGAGCGCCTGCCCCCTCGCCGATCCCTGATGTCGCGCCGGAACTCGCGACGATCCTGCCGGAGTTCGCGGAGGTCGCGGCGGAGCTCCCTGCGATCCTGCCGGATCTCCCGGAGGTCGCGGCGCAGCTCCCGCCGGTCGCGCCTGAGCTCCCGGACGTCATGGCGCAGTTCCCGGTGCCCCTGTATAGATCCCCGGACATCATGCCTGAACCCGCGAGCCTCTGCTCCGGGCACGCAGATCTCGTGATGCGACTTCGCGCGGCGCGCCTGTTCAGGACTGCCCGCCGCACCGCCCACCAGGGCCATCGACGCGACGATTGCAAGTCCCGCCGCGACCAACGCCCTGCTTTTGGGTCCCCGTCTTGTCATCTTGCTTTCCCCCTTCCCCAAGGTCATCCCCAATCTCACGAGCCTATCGCCCTCCGCGCCCACCGCTGTTCCCGTTCCCACCTCCACTGCCGCGTCCCGTTCCCCCACCACCACCCCTCTGCTGCCCCGACCGCTCATCCCGGTTCCCCCCTTCTCCGCCCTCGGTGTCCCTCTCACCCCGCCTCATCTCCCTGGCGCGCCCGATCATCTGGCGCATCTCCTCCCTGAAGTCCTCTTCGAAGACCACGTACTTGGCCCGCTGTCTGGCCGTGAGCATCGACAGCGCGTCCTGCCTCAGGGACCGGATCTCCTCCGACCGCCGCGCCCTTGCCTCATCCAGGCTCCGCAGGGCCGCGGCCAAGTCCTCGTCGCGGGCGCCGGCGTCCTCAAGCAGACGAGCGACTCGCTTGATCGCGTCGCGCTCACCCTGGCCCGCCTCGGCCTCCTTCTCATCTATCCTCTTGATCTTGGAGAAGAATACCGGAAGCTGCTCGTCGGAAAGATCGAGCACGTCGGTGAGCTTCCAGACCTTGTAGGCGTAAATCAGATCGCGCGGGCTCTGCTCCGAGCTCGCCCCGGAGGATTCGTCAGCCACCACTCGCTCCCCGGACAGAATCCCGACCAGGATGACGGCGCTCGCCAGGAGCCAGCGCAAGAGAACCGACCGGGGATCAACCGCCCGCCGGCCTTCCGGACGGCCGCCGCCCACCCGGCCACCACTTGCCAATCCGACCGATGTGGCTTTCAATTTCAACACCCCTTCCTAAGAAACCTTCTCCCTGTCACTGTTGCCAGGCAGCTTCGTCCCTTTCTGCTCGAGGATATCCTCAAGTCGTGTCGCGAGCTCCCTCTGCTCTTCATCGGCGAGGCCGTCGATGAGATCGTCGAGGCTCTCGGTCTCAAGCAGGTACTCCTCGATTGAGGTTATGTCCTCGCCGGCCGCCTCGACCACCATGTCGCCGAGTACCTCGTCGTCCGCGATCGAGCTGGCGATCTCGCCCGTGGCCATGCTCTCCAGCGGTGGCTCAACGTCGGGAGTGAAATACACCGGGCCGTGCAGCCGGACAAGCGCCAGGACCAGGGCAACCGCCACCACCGCTCCGGGCGCGAGTACGGGAGCCAGCCGCAGCCACCGCATGCGGCCTCCTGTCGCGCGAGCCCCTCCACCTGTCGCCTCCAGGCCCGCGCGCCGCCTTACCACGCTCTCGAACTGGGTCCAGTAGGCCTCGGACTGCTCGGGGACCGCGTCCTCGGCCGCCGCCTCCAGGGTCTGCCGCAGGGAATCCACGTAGGCGCGGCACTCCCGGCAGGCAGCCAAGTGCTCGCTGACACGTCGGCACTCGCCTTCGGCGATGCCGCCGTCAACGAAATCGATCAGGTCTTCGCGCTTGATATGTTGAGTGCTTTCGCGCTTCATCTCGCTTCACTCTCCCCGAGAACGCTTCGCAGCCTCTCGACCGCGAAGTGGAAATTGGCCTTGGCGGCACCCACCGAAGTGCCCACGGCATCGGCGATCTCCGCGAAGGGCATCTTGTCGTAGAACCGCATCACGAAGACGCTCCTCTGCTTTGGCGGAAGCCTGTCCAGCGAGGCAGCCACAAGCGCCTCGAGCCGGCTGGTGTCCCGGGCGCCCTCCGGATCCCTGGCCGCGAGCACGCCCTCGACGTCCTCAAGGGGCACCGCTGCGGGCTTGCGCCGCTTGAGCTCCGAGAAGCACATGTTGAGGGCTATGCGGTAGATCCAGGTGTAGATGGCGGACTTGGCCCCGAAGGACCGGCGCTTCTCGAAGACCCTCACGAAGACCTCCTGCGCCATGTCTCGAGCATCCTCCTCATCCCGCAGCAGCCGGTAGCACAGCGCGAACACCTTGCGCGAGTACGTCCGCACGACCTCGCTGAAGGCATCGTCGTCACCGTCCGCCAATCTCCTGCCAAGATCGTTGATCACCAGGTTATCCGCTCTATGAGATTAGACAACCAAACCACCCCAATGGTTTAAACCCGTTCGCTTGGGGGCGCCTCGTTGGCGAAAGCCCTCGGAAACTGGGGACATCATACTAGTTTCCCTGAACTAATGTCATCAGACTGGCCCCTGACCGAAATTAGTATGATGTCCCCAATTTCAGATGTCCCCAATTCCAATGTCATCAGACTGGCCCCTGACCGAAATTAGTATGATGTCCCCAATTTCGTGCTACAGTGGGCACGGATGGAAACTAAGGTAAGCCTCGACCTCATAGGGCTCAAGTGCGCCGCATGCGTGGCCGCCGTCGAACGCGCCGTGGGCAAGCTGCCGGGCGTCAAGTCGGCCTCGGCGAACCTGGCGGCCAAGCGAGGCGCTTTCGTCTTCGACCCGGATGTGGTCTCGGTAGACCGGATCATCAAGGCAATCCGGGACGCCGGCTACGACGCGGCACTTCCCCATGCGGCCGCAGAGCGAGCCGCGCAGGTCAGGCTCGAGGTGGGCGGCATGACTTGCGCCTCCTGCGCCCTGGCAATCGAGGGCCGGCTCAAGCGCGAGCCCGGAGTCCAGGACGCGCGCATCAATCTGGCCTCAAACACCGTCACAGTAACCTACTCTCCCGGCAAAGTGGGGCTCGACCGAATACGCCACGCCATTGAGGCTATCGGCTATACCGCTGGGGACGTTGTGGAGGGCCCGCGGGCGGAGGGCGCGTCGGAGCAATCTGCAGCCCGGGGCCTGCCGTCGGCGGCCCGCGACGAGGTCGGGGAGGCCAAGCGCCGCATGATTCAGGCCTGGGCCCTTGCCGGACCGGTGATACTGCTGATGGTGATTGAAATGGTCGCCGGCCACGGCGCGGGAGCTGGCGCCGGTGCAGCAGGCGGCGCCCACGCGGCGGGCCATGCAGCCATGCGCGGCAGTCTTCTCCTGGACGCCCTGATCGTGCTTCTGTCGCTGCCGGTCCTCTTCTACACGGGCCTCCCGGTCTACAGGAGCGCCTGGCGAAGCGCGATCCACGGCTATCCCAACATGGATGTTCTCATAGCCCTCGGTACCCTGGCCTCGCTCGCAACCGGCGTGATGAAGCTTGCCGGAGTGGCGATCGACTCCTACGCGGCGGTGGCGGCGATGATCATGGCGATTCATCTTACCGGCCGCTACCTCGAGGCCCGGGCGCGCGGCAGGGCATCGGATGCTGTGCAGCGGCTCTTGAAGCTTGCAGCAAAGACAGCCAGGGTCGTGACACCTGAGGGCGAGCGGGAAGTCTCCATAGCGGCTCTCAAGGTCGGCGACATCTTCATAGTCCGGCCCGGCGAGAAAATACCCACCGACGGCGTGGTGGTGTCGGGCCAGACCAGTGTGGACGAGTCCATCGCAACCGGCGAGTCCATGCCGGTGGACAAGCGCGAGGGCGACGAAGTAATAGGCGCCACACTGAACCACAACGGCACGGTGAAGGTCAAGGCCGCCAAGATCGGCGAGGCCACCTTCCTGGCACAGGTGGCGCGGGCCGTGGAGGAGTTCCAGGGACAGAAGGTCCCGATCCAGAAGCTCGCCGACCGGATAACCGCCTACTTCGTGCCGGCGGTGCTGGCGCTCTCGCTCCTGACCTTGATCCTGTGGCTGGTCTTCCCATCGGCGCTCTTGTCGGCGCGGGACGCGCTGGCCTTCCTGCCAGTCGGCGCAGCAACCGCCAAGCTCACCTTGGCCGTGTTTGCGGCGGTCGCGGTGCTGGTGATATCATGCCCCTGCGCCCTGGGGCTCGCCACCCCCACCGCCATCATGGTGGGCAGCGGCGTCGGGGCCGAGATTGGAATCCTGCTGCGGAGCGCCGAGGCCGTGCAGACCGTGAGGGATGCCCGGGTGGTCGCCCTGGACAAGACCGGGACCCTCACGCGGGGCAAACCCGCCGTGGTGGAGATATCGACTGCCGAAGGCGTGGCCGAGGCGCGGCTCTTGAGCGTAGCGGCCGCCATGGAACATGCCTCGGAGCACCCGATCGCGCAGGCGATAGTTGAGGCCGCTGTCGCGCGGGGCGCGGTTTTCGAAGGCGAGCTCGACCAGCCCCGAGACTTCGCGGCCGAGCCCGGCCTGGGAGTGCGCGGAACCCTCGCCGGCAAGCAGGTAATGCTGGGCAAACTCGCCTACGTGAAATCGGCCGCAGGGGCAGCGGCGGCGCCTGCCAGGCAGCCTTCGGCCGAGGCGGTTGCCGGCGCAATCGAGGCCCGCGGCCGCACCGTCGTGGCGGTGGCCGAGGGCGGGCAGCTCCTCGGTCTTATAGGAGTCGCCGATACCCTAAAGCCCGACTCGCTCGAGGCAATTGCCGCTCTTAAGGCCCTCGGTCTCCGCGTCGTGATGCTCACCGGCGACAACGAGCCCACGGCGCGCGCCATCGCCGCCCAAGTCGGCATCGACGACGTCTTCGCGAACGTCCTCCCGACCGAGAAGGCCATGAAGGTGAGGGAAATCCGAGCGCGCTACGGCAAAGTGGTGATGGTCGGGGACGGCATCAACGA
>JBAQHK010000183.1:0-11517 GCA_049288275.1 bacterium
GGGTGAACCTGACAGGGGCGTTCAATCTCTGCAGGGCGGCCTCCAAACACTTCCTCAGGCAGCGCTACGGCCGCATCGTCAACATATCGTCGGTGGTGGGTCTGATGGGCAACGCCGGTCAGGCCAATTACTCGGCCTCCAAGGCGGGCCTTGTGGGCCTGACCAAGTCGCTGGCAAAGGAGCTGGCCTCGCGCGGGGTGACGGTCAACGCCATCGCCCCCGGATTCATAGACACCGACATGACCCGGGCGATCCCCGAGAAGGCCCGTGAGGTGCTGGTGTCCATGATTCCTCTGGGCAGATTGGGGAGCGCGGATGATGTCGCCAATCTTGTTGCTTTTCTGGTGTCCGATGATGCAAACTACATAACCGGCCAAGTTGTGCAGGTGGACGGCGGAATGGTGATGTAGCAGGGCGCAGCCAATTGAGAGGAGGAGCACAATGTCGGAAGTTGAAACCAAGGTCAGGGAGATAATCATGCAGAAGTTGGGCACCAGCGAGGACAAGATCACGCCCGAGGCGTCGTTCCGAAACGATCTGGGCGCGGACTCCCTGAGCACGGTGGAACTGATGATGGAGCTGGAGGAGATCTTCGGCGTCACCATAGAGGAGGACGAGGCCGAGAAGATCCAGACCGTCAAGGACGCGGTGTCCTACATCGAGAAGAAGCTCGTGGAGAAGGGCAATTGACTCTGACGGCGCCGTCCGGCGGCAGCCGGTAGCCGGCAGCCGGGAGTCGTATCCGATGGAACTCAGACGGGTGGTTGTCACAGGCCTGGGCGCGCTGACCCCGGTCGGGCTTTCAGTCGAAGAACTCTGGCGCAGCTGTCTTGCCGGCAAGAGCGGAATAGACCTGATAACCTCTTTCGACACCGCCAACTTCAGCGTCAAGATCGCCGGCGAGCTCAAGGGTTTCAACCCCGAAGACCACATCGACAGAGTGGAAGCGAGGAAGATGGATCGCTTCGTTCAACTGGCGGTGGTGGCCTCCGACGCCGCGATCAAGGACTCGGGCCTGGATCTTGATGCGGAGGACCGGACGCGGATAGGCGTTCTTGTGGGCTCGGGTGTGGGGGGCATCCAGACTCTGGAAGCCCAGCACACCAACCTGATGACCAAGGGCCCCTCGAGGGTCAGTCCGTTCTTCGTTCCCATGATGATCGTGGACATGGCGGCGGGTATCGTCTCCATGCGCCAGGGGCTCAAGGGGCCCAATTTCGCGACGGTGTCCGCGTGTTCGTCCGGAGCTCACGCGATAGGCGAGGCCTTCAGAATGATCCAGTTCGGGACCGCCGACGTGATGGTTGCCGGAGGGGCGGAAGGGGCGGTGAGTCCCATGACGGTGGCGGGTTTCGCTTCGATGAAGGCCCTGTCGCGCAGAAACCAGGAGCCGGCCAAGGCCAGCCGGCCGTTCGACAGAGACCGGGACGGTTTCGTGCTGGGTGAGGGTGCAGGAATTCTGGTGATGGAGACGCTGGATCACGCGCTGGCCAGGGGTGCCGTGATATACGCGGAAGTCGCCGGGTACGGCGCCTCGGCGGACGCCTATCACATGACCGCGCCCGATCCTAAGGGTGAAGGGGCGGCGACGGCGATGACGCTGGCCCTGCAGGATGCGGGTCTCGGCGCCGAGGACGTCTCCTACATCAACGCTCACGGCACATCCACGCCCTACAACGACAAGATCGAAACCACCGCCATAAAGTCGGCCTTCAAGGATCACGCCTACAGGGTGGCTGTGAGTTCAACCAAGTCCATGATCGGTCATCTGCTGGGCGCCGGGGGGGCGGTTGAGATGGTGGTCAGCGTCCTCTCGGTGAAGCACGGCCAGATTCACCCCACCATCAATCTTGAGAATCCGGACCCGGAGTGCGATCTGGATTACGTGCCGGGCGAGGCGAGGAAGGCGGAGGTCCGCGTGGCCCTCAGCAATTCCTTCGGCTTCGGCGGCCACAACGTCTCGCTTGTGACCAGGGCATACGGCGGATAGAGCCCAACCTCGGAGAATGGAACTGATTCGGAATCTACTGTGGCGGCTGCGGGGGTCGAGAGGCGCCGGCAGCGATTCGGTCCGGCGCTTTGACCAGAGGTTCGGCATCCGATTCAGAGACGCGGCACTGCTTGAGATCGCGCTGACACACAGATCGTCGCTGGGGCAGCAGGATGCGGTGATATCCAACGAGCGTCTTGAGTTCCTGGGGGACGCGGTGCTCGGGTTGGCCGCCACCGAGAGCCTGTTCAGGTCGCTGGGCGATGCCGATGAAGGCGCGCTGACCAAGGCCAGGTCCAGAGTGGTGAACAAGAACGTGCTGGGCAGGATCGGCATCGACATGGGAATACTGGAACTCCTCAACTACGCCCGGGACGAGATCAACGGAGACGACAGGGCTTTGCTGACGCTCAGCGCCGATGCTCTTGAGGCGGTGATCGGGGCGATCTACTTGGACCGGGGTTTCAAGTGCGCCTCGTGGTTTGTCCGCCAGAACGTGCTGGACCCGGCGGCCTGCAACTCGCTCGGGGAGACCCACGCCGACTACAAGAGCAGGCTACAGGAGATCTGCCAGGCCGACTTCAAGGTGCAGCCTCAGTACAAGGTGGTGAGAAGGATCGGCCCCGAGCACAGGAAGGTGTTCCAGGTGGAAGTGGTGATACGGGGCAAATCCTACGGTTCGGGCTCGGGCCGCAGCAAGAAGGAAGCGGAGCAGCAGGCCGCGGGCCGGGCGATAGGGAGAATCAGGCCCGGAGGAGACCGAAACCCGCCCGACGCGTAGGCAGCGCGCCGGCCGCGGTCGCAGGCGAAAGGCCTTGACAGGCCTCGACATCCTCGATTAGATTCCTTCAGAATCACACCTTCGAAGTGCTCCGTATCTGCGTTTGAGGAGGTTGAAACACGATGAGGATTGGCGTACTCACGGGTGGGGGGGACTGCCCGGGCCTCAATGCGGTCATAAGAGGCGTTGTCAGAAAGTCCATAGTCCAGTACGGCTGGGAGGTGTACGGGATACTGGGTGGGTGGGCCGGCTACGTCGATTACAGGTTCGAGCCTCTGGATTTGAGCAAGGTCTCGGGCATTCTTCCCAAGGGCGGAACGATTCTCGGGACAAGCCGGACCAATCCCTTCAAGACCGCGGGAGGGGCGGAGACCATAATCGCCAACGCCAAGAAGATGGGCGTGGACGCCACCGTTGCGGTGGGCGGCGAAGACACCATGAGCGTGGCCTACAAGCTCTTCCAGGCCGGCATGCACACCGTGGGGGTGCCCAAGACAATAGACAACGACCTTGCGGGAACCGACTACACCTTCGGTTTCGACACCGCGGTCAACATTGCCACCGACGCGATCGACCGGCTCCACACCACCGCGGAGAGCCATCATAGGGTGATAGTGGTGGAGGTGATGGGCAGGCACACTGGGTGGATTGCGGTGTACGCCGGGATCGCCGGAGGCGCCGACGTCATCCTGATACCGGAGAAGCCCTTCGACATAGACGAAGTCTGCGAGATGGTGAAGAGCAGGCACGAGCGCGGCAAGCGCTTCTCGATAGTCGTGGTCGCCGAGGGCGCCAAGTTCCAGAGCGAGGGCGACGTCGACGGCAGCCTGATAGTTCAGAATGCTCAGAAGGACGACTTCGGTCATGTCAGGCTCGGCGGGATTGGCAACGTCCTGGGCAGGGAGATCGAACGCAGGACAGGTTTCGAGACCAGGGTCTCGGTCCTGGGTTACGTCCAGCGGGGAGGGACCCCGACCGCCTTCGATCGAGTACTGGCGACCAGGTTCGGAGTCAAGGCCTGCGAGCTGGTGGCCAGGGGCGAATTCGGCAAGATGGTGGCGCTTCGAGGCAACGCCGTCGTGTCCATCGCGATGGAGGAGGCGCTCCATCTGAAGAAGGTTGACGCCGAGCTGTACGACATAGCTTCGCTGTTCTTCGGCTGAGCGGGAGAATCCAAATGGGTCTGGTTTCCGCTAGAGAGATCCTGGTGCCGGCCAGGGAAGGCGGCTATGCGGTCGGAGCGTTCAACACCAGCGATCTTGAGATTTCTCAGGCGATATTCGAGGCCGCGCACGAGCTCTCGTCCCCGGTGCTGGTGGCCACGTCGGAGTCGGCGATCGAGTACGCCGGCTACGACAATCTTCTGGCGACCACCAAGCATCTCGCGGACTACTTCGGAGTCAAGGCGGCGCTTCACCTGGATCACGGTCCGAGCCTTGACCTGGTGGTGAAGTGCATAAGGCACGGCTGGACCTCGGTGATGATCGACGCCTCCAAACTGGAGTACGAGGCCAACGTCGCCGCCACCGCGGAAGTTGTGAAGATAGCTCACATGGCCGGGGTGCCCGTCGAGGCCGAACTGGGCCGCCTCGGAGGGATAGAGGACAAGGTAAGGGTCGAGGAGCGGGACGCGTTTCTCACAGACCCCGCTCAGGCTCAGCAGTTCGTCGAGCGCACGGGATGCGACTCGCTGGCGATCGCCATAGGGACCTCCCACGGCGCGTACAAGTTCAAGGGGGACGCCAAACTGGATCTCGACCGGCTGGCGGACATCGGCCGGCGGATCACGATCCCGCTGGTGCTGCACGGGGCCTCGTCGGTTCCCGAGGACGTGCTGGCCAGGGCGGCCAAGTACGGGGCCAAGCTGCCCGGGGCCAAGGGGGTCCCCGAGGACGCCCTCAAGGCGGCGATAGGCCGGGGTATCTCCAAGATCAACATTGACACCGATCTCAGGCTGGCCTTCACCGGGGCGGTGCGCGAAATCCTGACCGAAAGACCCGAGGTGTTCGACCCTCGCAAGATAATCGGCGCGGGCCGCAAGGCGATCAAGGACGTGGTAAGGCGGAAGATGGAGGTTTTCGGAAGCGCGGGCAAGGCCTGACAGGGTAACCCAGGGAGCGATCGAGGAGGTTTGGACATGCCCATCAGAGTAGCTATCAACGGGTTCGGGAGGATAGGGAGGCTTGTCTTCAGAATCGGGTTCGCCAATCCGGACTTCGAGCTTGTGGCGATCAACGATCTTACCGATCCCAAGACCCTCGCGCACCTCCTGAAGTACGACAGCGTCCACCGGACCTGGCCGCGCAAGGTCACCTCTTCCGACAGCGCCGTCATAGTTGACGGCAAGGAGGTCAGAGTCTACAGCGAGAAGGACCCGTCGAATCTGCCGTGGGCCAAGCACCAGGTTGACGTGGTCATCGAATCCACCGGGAAGTTCACCTCGCCTCAGGACGCCGAGAAGCACATAGGCGCGGGCGCGCGGCGGGTGATCGTGTCGGCGCCCTTGAAGGGACCTCGTGATCAGGACGCGACCATCGTGATGGGCGTCAATCACACCCGCTTCGATCCGTCTAAGCACAAGGTGGTATCCACCGCCTCGTGCACGACCAACTGCTTTGCGCCGGTGATGAAGGTCCTAAACGACGCCTTCGGCGTCGTCAGGGGCGAGATGACCACGGTGCATGCCTTCACCAACGACCAGCGCATCCTGGACTTCCCCCACAAGGACTTGAGAAGGGCGCGGTGCGCATTTACATCTATAATACCCACCTCGACCGGGGCGGCCAAGGCCATAGGCCTGGTCATCCCCGAACTCCAGGGCAAGCTGTCGGCGGTATGCCTCAGGGTGCCGGTTCCCGACGCGTCGATCTGCGACGTGGCCGTGGAGGTGGCCAAGCCGACTACCAAGGCCGACGTCAACGCCGCCTTCAGGAAGGCCAGCGAGACCGCGCCGCTCAAGGGTTATCTGGAGTACTCCGAGGCGGAAGTGGTCTCCTGCGACATAATCGGCAATCCTCATTCTGCGATTCTGGATTCGCCGCTGACCGACGTGCTCGGGGGCACGCTGGTCAAGGTCTTCGCCTGGTACGACAATGAGTTCGGATACGCCAATCGGATGATAGACATGATGAAGCTGATCGCCGGGTGACAGTCCGCAGCCCGGCGGGCGGGAGCTGACCGTGCAGGAGCGGCAGTACTTCGAGGACATTCTCTCCGTTGCCGACGTAGCCCTCGCGGGCAAGCGCGTCCTGGTCAGAGCGGACTTCAATGTCCCCCTGACCAAACACGGGACGGTCGCCGACGATTTCAGGATAAGGTCGTCGATTCCCACGGTGAGCCACATTTTGCGGGAAGGCGGCCTGCCTATCCTCGCGTCGCACCTGGGACGCCCCAAGGGCAAGCCGGTGCCCGAGTTTTCCATGAGGCCGGTGCGCGACACTCTCCAGGGCCTCCTCAGCGCCAAGGTGCATCTGGCGCCCGACTGTGTCGGGGACCAGGTGGTGCGCATGGCGCTCTCCCTGGGCAGGCAGGAGGTGCTGCTCCTGGAGAACCTGAGGTTTCACGCCGAGGAAGAGGCCAACGAGCCCGCTTTCTGCCGCGGCCTGGCTGCGCTGGGGGAGGTGTACGTCAACGACGCATTCGGCACCGCCCACAGGGCTCACGCCTCGACCGAAGGGGTCGCCAAGCTGGTGCGACCTGCGGTCGCGGGCCTGCTGATGCAGCGGGAGATAGCCTTCCTCGGAAAGCTGCTGGTGAACCCGGCGAGGCCGTTCGTGGCCATCCTGGGTGGGGCCAAGATCTCCGACAAGATCGAGGTCTTGAAGAGCCTGGTCGGCAAGGTCGACGCGATGCTGGTGGGCGGCGGCATGGCCAACACGTTTCTAAGATCCCAGGGATTCGACGTGGGTGACTCGCTGTGCGAGCATGATTCCCTCGGCGTGGCCCGGGAGATCATCGACCTGGCCCGGGACAGCAAGGTTGAGTTGTCGCTGCCCGTGGACTTCGTGGCCGCCGACAGGTTGGAGGCGGGAGCCTCCACGGTCACACTTGCAGCGGGCGACGCGCTGCCTGAGGGGTTCGCGATAGCGGACATCGGGCCCGGGACCATTGAGAGCTTCCGCGAGACCGTCGGCAGGGCCAGAACCGTATTCTGGAACGGCCCCCCGGGGGTGTTCGAGATCGAGGGCTTCTCCCGCGGGACCTTCGAGGTCGCCCGGGCTGTGGCCCGCGCCTCGGACGGGGGAGCTGTTTCGGTTGTGGGTGGCGGCGACACCGCAAACGCTGTCGCCAGGGCCGGGGTGGCCGAGAGGATCAGCCACATATCCACCGGGGGAGGAGCGTCGCTGGAGTTCGTCGAGGGCAGGCGGCTGCCGGGGATAGCGGCTCTGTCCAAGAAGGAGGAGCACCCGTGAAGCCGGAAGTCAGAAAGCCCGTGATCGCTGGTAACTGGAAGATGTACAGGACCACCGGCGAGGCCCGCAAGCTGGCGCTGGAGATCAAGAACGCCAGCCTCAATCTGGCCGACCGGGTCGAGATCGTGTTGTGCCCGCCGTTTGGGTCTCTCTTTGTGGTAGCGGAGGTGCTGCGCGGCAGCAGAGTGAAACTGGGTGGTCAGAATTGCTTCTGGGCCGACGAAGGCGCCTACACCGGTGAGATCTCCCCGCGGATGCTGGCCGACCTCGGATGCCTGTACACCATAGTGGGGCACTCCGAACGGAGGACGTATTTCGGAGAGACCGACGAGGGCGTGGCAAAGAAGGCCGGGGCTCTGATATCCGCCGGTGTTTCTCCGATTGTCTGCGTGGGGGAGAGGCTGGACCAGCGAGAGGCCGGCATCACCCAGGACGTGATTCGCGGCCAGGTGCTTGGATCGCTCAGGGGGCTGTCGGCCGAAGACATACTGAGGGCGGTTGTCGCCTATGAGCCGGTCTGGGCAATAGGCACGGGCAAGACCGCGACCCCGGCTCAGGCTCAGGAGGTCCACGCATTCATTCGCAACATTCTTATAGACCTCTACGGATTAGAAGTTGCCTTGAGAGTCCGAATTCAGTATGGTGGGAGTGTCAAGGCCGACAACATCGGCGCCCTGATGGCCCAATCCGACATTGACGGCGCGCTTGTCGGCGGAGCGAGTCTTGAGGCATCAGGCTTCATCAAGATAGTGGCTTCAACGACAGGAGACAGCAAGTAATGGTGGCAGTGATTACCGCGTTTCACGTCTTGATCTGCATCGGACTGATCATCGTGGTGCTTCTGCAGACCGGCAGAGGAACCGGACTGGCCAGCGTCTTCGGCGGCGGTGGCGGTCAGGCCCTCTTTGGCGGCAAGGGATTCGGCGGTGTGCTGGCCAAGGCCACCGGCGTTCTGGCGGTGCTCTTCATGCTCACGTCGATAACCCTGAGCCTGCTGCCCAAGGCGGGAGGGACGTCGGATAGCGTTCTCGACAGGACCGGCAGGCCGCCGGCGGAAGCTCCGGCGAGCGAGGGCCAGTAGGACGGTCCGTTCCCATGTTGACTGACGCGAATTAGCGTGCGCGCCGGGATGGTGGAATTGGTAGACACGTACGTTTGAGGGGCGTATGGGTTCGCCCGTGTGGGTTCAAGTCCCACTCCCGGCACCACTTCCTGCCCGCAGCCGGCCCCAACGCAAGCCTCCGGCAACCGCTGTCGCCGAGGCGGTCCGGCTCCTGCCCGTGTCAGACCGCCGCTACTCGGTCTCGACCCCCAGCTTCTCATAGAGCTTGCGCAGCTCCTCCGTCTGCTCTTCGAGGAACTTGAAGCCAGAAGCGAGCACCGTGGGATCGTTGATGTCCAGCCCGGTGGTCTCCTTGAGAATCTGCGGCGCCGGCCTGTCGAACTGGGCGCCCAGGAGGTCGACGTACTTCTCGGTGAAGCCGCGCTCGTGCAGGATCTTGTCCAGGAGCACCGTGGACAGAGCCTGAGCGTACACGTAGTTGACGAAGTACATCGGCGCCTCGTAGAAGTGGTTTATGTCTGCCCAGACCCCCTTGTACTCCGGGTAGTCCGCGTAGTAGATGCTGTAAGGCAGCACCATCTTCCAGGCGAGGCTGTCCAGATCGTCGGCCGTGCGCACGGCGCCGTCCTCCAGCCCCTCGTACATCTTGAGCTCGAGGTGGGCGTACATGTTGTTGGTAAGAAGACCCAGGGTGTTCTCCAGGAACTGCTCCAGGTAGTAGGCCTTCCTTCTGAGGTCCTTCTCCTTGGCGTAGAGGCTGTGGCTCACCAGGAGCTCGTTGGTCATCGCGATGGACTCGGTTATGTAGCGCGGGCCGTCGGAGTAGATGGGCCGCATGCCGGCGTTGGACTGCATCGCATGGTGGATCGCGTGTCCGCTCTCGTGGGCCAGCCCGGTGACCTCGCTCAGGTACCCGTTGTAGGTCTGGCAGAAGAACTGATGGGGGGCTCCCGGATAGCCGGTCGAGAACATCCCGGGGCTGCGCCGCGGCCCCCCGACTATGTCCAGGCGGCCGTTGGCGGGGTCCAGAAGATAGGCCAGGGCCTGCTGGTACTCCTCTCCGAATCTCGCGGTGGCCTGCCTAATGATCTCGCTGGCCTCGCCGATCTCGAAGCGGGGCTTGACGAAATCCTCCGCCTGCACCTGCCTGTCCCAGACGTAGACGGTGTCGTAGCCCGTGGTCGCCCTTATCCTGGCCTGCCTTATCCTCTCGTAGTCCTTCCTGAGGCCCGCGTGCGCGGCTATCTCGCCGAAGAAGGCGGACACGTCGTCGTAGGAGAGGAAGATGTCGAAAAACTTGGCGTCCGGAAAACTCCTGTAACCCCTCAGTGCGGCTATCTTGTCGCGAGTCTCCATGCCCTTGGTAAGAGCGAAGGCGTGAACGTCGCGGTGAGTCGCCATGCTGTGGAAGTAGCCCTCCCAGGCCTGTTTCCTCACCTCTCTGTCGTTGAGGTTTATCAGGGCCGAGTAGTTGAGGTTGACGTCGAGGGTCTCGCCGTCCACAGGTATGTCGGGGAAGTCGGTCCTGTCAAGGCAGACCTGGTAGAGCTTCTCGGCCCAGGTGTTGAGATAGGGGTCGAGGGAAGCCAGCAGCTCCTCCTCGGCCAGCGGCATGGTATGAGGCCTGTATCTCCTGGTTGTCTCTATGGCAAAGGCGTAGGTCGCCAGCTCCGGCTTCTCACCGAACATGCGCGCAAGCGCAGCGTCGTCTATGGCCTGGGTCTCGGTCTTGATGAACTGGATCCGGCTGTCCAGATCGCCGGAGACTCTTTGGATCTCCTCGAACAGGGCGATGTCCTCGGTGTTGACCGAGTACCTGAGGTTGGCGTATATCCAGAGCTTGTACCACACCGGGATGGTCTGCTCGTTGAGCCGGTAGGCTCGGTAGAGATTCTCGGCGGATTCCGCGACTCGTCCCTTGAGCTGCTCTATCTCACCGATCATGCCGGTCAGGATCGCCAGGTCCGCGTGGAAGGCGGCCTCGTCGGCGTAGAAGTTCCTCTCCAGGTCGAACTTGTAAAGGTGCTTCTGGTTCTCGGGAATCGCCTGGAATCCTACGGCCAGGGACGTGGATATCGCCCCGAGCACGAGCGCTGCGACCACAGCAACAGCCAACCCGCTACGCATGGGATGTCTCCTTTCGTCAGGGGTCAACGCCTGAGTCTACCAACTTGAGTGCCGATCGGCAACCCCATTTGTTCCGGCGGGCTGGGCAACTCGCGGCTTGACTTGCGCCCGAGGCGGAGCGATGATCTTGGCTGGCCCGACGGTGTTCGCGGGTGGTCGGCGGTGGTGACCGATAACCGGGAGGTGTGCCATGGTGCGCCGGATCGTTGCTCTTGGTTTGCTTGCGCTTGCGGGCGGTTTGGTTTCGCTCTCTCAGGCCGGGCCCCTGGGCGTGGGTGTGGTCCTCGGGGAGCCCACCGGGCTCACGGCGAAACAGTGGCTGGGCCGCGGTCACGCCGTGGACGCCGCGGCGGCATGGTCGTTCGCCGACGCGACCGCGCTTCACTTCCAGATGGACTACCTCTTCCACAGGCCGAGTCCGCCGGAGATCGAGGTCCCTGGGCTGCTGTTCTACTTCGGCGTGGGCGGCCGTATCAAGTTGATCGATGAGGACGAAGGCCGGGGCAAGCGCGACGACGGAGACAGGATCGGCGTGAGGTTCCCGCTTGGCCTTGACTACCTCTTCGCCAAATCGCACCTGGAGGTCTTCATGGAGATCGCGCCGATTCTGGATCTGGCCCCCGAGAGCGACTTCGAGATCAACGGCGGGGTGGGGCTGAGGTACTACTTCGGCGGAAGGCCGCGCTCCCGGCGGATATAGCGGGCCGCCCTTGGGATACCTGCGATGATGGAGCAATTCACCTGCGGCTACGTGGCGGTGGCCGGCCGACCGAACGTGGGGAAGTCTACCCTGGTCAACAAGCTGCTGAACTACCCGCTGTCCATAGTCTCCCGTAAGCCTCAGACCACCCGGCACAAGCTGCTCGGTGTCCTAACGGGCGATGCCTATCAGGTGGTTCTGCTGGACAGCCCGGGCCTGATGGCTCCCAGATACGCTCTCCAGCAGCTGATGGTCCAGGCGGCCTGGTCGGCGATAGAGGAGGCCGACCTGGTGCTCTTGCTGACCGAGCCCCGAGAGGACAGCCTCAACGGGGAGACCCGCATCCTCGAGCGCCTGGCCCAGATGAAGAAGAAGGCCGTGCTGGCCATCAACAAGATCGATCTTGCGCGCAAGCCCGACCTGCTTCCCGTGATCGAGTTCTAC
>JBAQHK010000184.1:0-14396 GCA_049288275.1 bacterium
GCCCTGCACACCGCCCGCGCCGGCGCCCGCCGGCAGAAAGCGCTCGGTGTCCACGCCGTCGTAAACCAGCCGGGTCCTGGCGCGGGCGGGCCAGCGGTGCTTCGCCGCCACGGCCCGCGACACCACCACGATCCGCCCGGCCAGCAAACCGGCCAGGAGACCCAGCGCCCCGTGGCCGATCTGGGTCCTGTCGTGGAAGATCGCGGGCTTGCGCGCGACCACACAGGCGATTCCTCCCACCAGCGCGGCCTTGAAGGTATTGCAGTGCACGACGTCCGCATCCAGGCGCCGCACCAGGGATGCCAGATGGAAGACGCCGCGGATCGAACTCGCGAGATCGGCAAGGGGCAAGCCCCAGCGGGCCCGCCGCGCGCCCGTGCCGCGCCGAGAATCGGGCCCGCCAGCCGAGCCGAAGGGAAGCGCAAGCCAGGTCACCCCGAGGCCCCGGCATCGGCTGCCCAGGGGGCCGGCTTCGGGAGACGCGACCACGGGCTCGAACACCGACCGGTCAAGCCGCCTCAGGACCTCCACCAGGCTTGCCTGCCCGCCGCCGAAGCCCATGCCGGTGTCAACGTAGAGAACCTTGATCCGCGCCCCGCTCACGTCCGTTGTCCGGCTCGGTCCAGGCCGGTCCTTTCCCTACCCAGACCCCGGACCAGGGCCAGAGCAAGTACTATCCAGAAGGTCCCCATGAATCTGTGGGAGAGAAAGAAATCCCCCGACATGTTGCCCACCACAAGGCATCCCACGGTCGCAGGCATCAGCCCCAGGGTGACGCCCCTGGTCAGCGTGTCGGAGGCTCGCAGGTTGATGGCGCGCCACTCCTCCCGGAGGATCGCGTATATCAGGCCGAGGAATGCCGCAAGGCCCAGGGCGCCGGCCTCACCCAGCATCTTTATGTAGAAGTTGTCCCGCAGGCTGTAGCTCCAGGTGCCCCTGCCCAGGATCGGATTGTCCATGAAGTCGGCAAGCGCCGCCCTCCACATGCCCAGTCTCAGGTTGAACGACAGGGTGACGACCTTGCCGGTCAGCGTGGACAGGATGCTTCGGGCCCTGTAGACCACATCGGTCGGCGCAAGCGCGAAGAGAAAGCCTATGAATCCCACCGCCACCGCCAGAAGTATGATCTTGCGCTTGCGGCTGAAGGGCATGAAGCCAAAGGTCACCAGGGCGGCCAACAGGCCCACGTAGCTGCCCCGGCTGAAGGAGAAGACGATGGAATAGGCCAGCACGGCCAGCCCGGCGAGGCATCCCACCGCAACCGCCGGCCTGCGGCTCTCAAGCAGCACCCCCAGCAGCAGCAAGGCCACAAAGACCATGTATATGGCGTAGTCGTTGTGCCCGCCCTCGAGGGTGCCCCGAGTGTAGAAGCCGGGCCGCGAGAGATTCTGCCATGCCCCGATCAGGGCCTCGACCAGTCCGACCGCGATCACCAGCGCGAGCACGGCCCTGGTCGCGCGGCTGTCCCAGGACATCTCGGTCAGCATCACGAACATCCCGAGGTACAGGCACAGCTGGACAAACTTCAGCAACGCCGGCGCATCGGAGATCATGCGGGGCAGGTCCTGGGCGGCCGACAGCACCATCACCGACACCATGATCGCCATGGCGGTGAGCACCCGATTGGTGGGAAACGAAAGCGGGCTGCGCGTGAGCGGCGCCCGCCACAGCCAGGCGACGAAAGCCAGGGCCAGGATGGCGGTGGAAAGATAGACGTTGCCGAAACCGGTCTCGAACCTCGGCGCCAGAGGAAGGGCGACCGCCATGACCGGCGCCACCAGCCTCATGTCCCAGACCAGGGCGACAAACAGCAGCGACCCGCCCACCACCGCGACCAGTTCCCTACGCCCCTGGCCCACCAGCAGGCCCAAGGCCACCGAGAGCAGCACGATCGCGGCCGCCGCGAAGACTCCGCCTCGTGCCGCCGCAAGACTGTGCGATCGCATCACCGTGGAAGACTCCGGCTCGAGTGGTCCGGTCAGCCTGCGTCAGCACGCGGGCTGATCAGGCACCAGCATCTTGTAGGATCTGTCGCGATACAGGACCCAGAAGGAGGACAGCAACAACGCGGCAGCGGCGCTCACTCCGACGATCAGCTTGCGCTTGGGCTTGGAGCGGAAGTCCGGCGGCTGCGCCCAGTCCAGCACCTGGATGGTGGAGGTGTTCTTCATCTCCTGTATCTTGGCTTCCTCGTACTGCTCGCTCAAGACCCTGTACACCGACCGCTTGATCTCGACCGCGGTCACCAGGCCGGCCAGCTGCTTCTCCAGGGCCGGCGCGGCATCGAACCGCGGGAACACCCTTACCCCACCGGGCTGGTCCGCGGCCGCCCCCGCGCCCGCATATCCCATCTCGGCAAGCGTGCGCTCGAGGGCCCTGATCTGCGACTTGATGTCCATGACCTCGGGGCTCCTGTCGGTGGCATACTGCCTCATCCTTTCCAGGGAAACGTCCAGCTCGGCGATCTTGCCGTAGAGCCCCGCCGCAGTCTCGATGGAGGCCTTGGCCTGGTCGCCGATAACCGCCACCCCCGTGGCCTGCTTGAAGTCCCGCAGATCGTTCTCCGCGCGGTCAAGATCGGCGGCGGTCTCCGCCAGCCGCTGCTCTATCAGCTGCCGGACCCGCCTGGCCGTGGCCAGTCTGGTCTCGCTGTAGAACCTCTCCAGCTCGCGCACGCAGGCGTTGGCCACCGCGGCGGCGCGCGCACGATCCCGGTCCTCGTAATCCACAAGAACCAAGCCCTCGGCGGTCACCGAAATGCGGGTGCAGTCCCACATCCTGTCCCTGACGTCCACCCTGCCGGCCCTGTAGGCCGCGGTCAGGTCCAGGGAATCTATCACCGCGTCGGTGATGCGCCTGCTCCTCAAGATCGCCGAATAGATCTCCGACGGCGAGGTCAGCGTGGGGATGTACGCCGGGCGGTAGCCGGCGAATCTCATGATGCTCAGGATGTCCGACTGCTCCACCCCGCTTTCCGGAGGAAGTATGGAAGCTCTGGCCTTGAACCACTGCGGAAGAACCAGCGATACGGCGGCCGAAATCAGCGCAGCGCCCACGGTACATGCCAGGATGATCTTCTTCCTTCCCGCAAGCACTGCCAGCATCTTGGGCAGACTTATTCTCTCCTGCATCGCTCGCTCACTCCGACGCTATCTGGTCGGCCACAACATAGATGGTCGCCATCTGCGCCAGCACCTCGATGATGTCCCTGAGCACCACCCATCCGCTGCGATCGGCCTTGCGCGGAATCCAGATCATGTCGCCCGGGCGTATCTCGGCCCCGCCCACACGTACCATCTCACCGCTCATGGCGGTCACCACCCGGGTTCCCCCGAGATCGGCCCCGCGCGCAAAACCACCCGCCGCCTTTATGTAGTAGGAGTAGGGCTCTCCCGGTTTGTAGGGCACCAACCCGGGGACCGCGACCTGGCCCGAGACCCTGACCGACATCGAAGCCTTGGGGACGGTCACGAGGTCTCCGTCAACCAGGACGAGGTCCGAGCGCTCGCCACGGGCCCCGAAGATGTCCTCGAACCTCAGCGACATTGTGCCCTTGGGCTCACGACCGAGGGTCTGGGCAAGTTGAATCTCTCTGTCGGTGAAAGCGCCCTCGAGGTCCTTGGAGGCCTCGATCCCACTCTCCACGGGAAACACCGTGCCGGCGTAGGCCGTCCTGGTGACGGTGGCGTCGGCAAGCGAGGCCCTCTCCGTAAGCCCGCCGGCCCTTGCCACAAGGCCGGTCAAGGTCTCCACGCCCTCTTCGATCACGTAGACTCCGGGGAATCTTACCTCTCCCCGGACCGCGACCTTGGCGTCCCGGTGCCAGCCCTCGCGTGCCCTGACGAAGACTCTGTCACCGGGCGCGAGCGCGACCGCACCGCAGTCCGCAGAGTCCGGCGGCAGGGGGACAAGATGGGACCGGTCCGGGCTGTCCGCGTCGAATCTCACAAGCTCGATCGAGCCGGCGAGAGCTTCCGGCCTCAGGCCGCCGCCCAGATCAATCAGGTCCCCCAGGGATTCGCCTTCGACAAACTCGTAGCCCCCCTCGCGGTAGACGCTTCCATATATGTAGACACTCTCCAGGCCGGGCGGGACATTGACCACGTCCCCGTCACTCAGGAAAGGATTGGCCCGGTTGTCTCCGAGCAGCAGGTATCGCGTGAGGTCGACGGTCAGCCGCTCGTCGCCCCTCACCACCAGGATGTTCCGCTGGGAGGCGCCCTCGGCGAGGCCGCCCGCCAGCCTTATCGCCTGGGACACGCGGGTGACCGCGCTGGCCTCAACGGCGCCGGGCTTGGCGACGGAGCCGACCACGTGAACCTGGAAGGTCCTGAGATCGATCAGGGAGACCGACAGGATACTGGGTCGGTAGTAAGGCGCCAACTTCTCTCTCACCAGCTGTCGGGCCTGGGCCAGCGTCAGGCCGGCCACGCGCAGCGGGCCCACCGGCGAAATCAGAGCGTCGCCGTCGGGGCTCACCACTATTCGTTCGCTGCGGCTGACCTCGCCCCAGAAACCGACCTCCAGGACGTCGCCGGGACCGACTATGTACTGGTCGGCTCCGACTGTACCCTCGAGGGCGCCGGACATGGCTGTCGGCGCGGCCTGATGGGCCGTAGCCTCCGTCGTGGCGGCAGCGTCCTGGGATGCGGCCGGCCCGCAAAGCATGAGACCCAGCGCGCAGCCCACGACAGCTGCAATTGTGGTTATCCTCAAAGCGCGCTCCTCTGATTCAGGCTTCATGCTAAGCCGGCCTCCCGCCAAAATCAAGACCAAAGCCCCCGGCGCCGGCGCCCGCTACCGGCCGGCCGCCAGGACACAGGCCACGGCTATGGAATTGAACCTGGCCTCGTAGGTGTCGGCGCGGGACACCACAACCATCGGCACCCGGCCGCCCACGATGACGCCCGCGGTCTTGACCTGGTCGCCGCAGAAATAGGTGAGGGCCTTGTACATCACGTTGCCCACGTCGGCGTGCCCGACCACCAGGATGTCCGCCCGGCCCGCCACGGGACTGGATATGCCCTTCTGCCTGGCCGCCTCGCTCGAAACCGCGTTGTCGAAGGCCAGGGGGCCGTCGACCACCGCACCCTTGATCTCACCGCGGTCGGCCATCTTGGATATGATCGCCGCGTCCACCGCCGACCTCATCTTCAGGTTCACCACCTCTATGGACGACAGCAGGGCCACTCGCGGCATCGCGATCCCCAGGGCGTGAGCTACCTCAATCGCGTTCCTGACGATCCCCACCTTCTGGACCACATCGGGCTCGATCACGATCCCGCCGTCGGTCATCAGGAACACCCGCCCGTGGCTCTTGGGCTCGATCAGGGCAACGTGGCTCATCAGCCGTTGGGTCTTTATGCCGGTCTCCTCGTCGAGCGCAGCCTTCATAAGGGTGGCGGTGGTCACCACGCCCTTCATGAGGATCTCGGCGCCGCCGGATCTGGCCGCCTCGACCGCCTGACGCGCGGCGAGCTTGGGGTCGGCGACATCCACGACCTCGCATGCCCCCAGCGCCAGCCGCTTGCGTTTGGCAATGTCCCTGATGCGCTCGGCGTCGCCGAACAGCAGAGGCGAGACCAGCCGCTTCGCCGCGGCGTCGCAGACCACTTCAAGCACGATCTCGTCGTGAGCCCCGGCGACTGCGATGCGGGGCCTCTTCCGGCGAGCCGCCGCCGTCGCCCTGTCGATTATGTCCTTCAAGCGCAGCGAAGCTTCCCTCTTGACGGTCTGCCTCGACACCTCGGACCTCCTTGAATTGCGGGTAACCGGTCTCACACCCTCATGCACCTCGCCTTGGCCTCGGCCACCAGGTTGCCTTCGTCGTCCTCGATCTTCGCTCCGGTGAGAATCAGCCGTCCCTTGTCCGCATCCACCCAACCGCTTATCGCGAGCGGCCGGCCCACCACGGCCGGCCTGGCCAGCTTGATCTCGAGCGAGGCGCTGACCGCCTTCATCCCCACCTCCCACAGGAGCTTGACCATGGCCTCGTCCAGCAGGGCCCCCACCAGGCCGCCGTGCATTATCCCCTTGTAGCCTTCGTGCTCCCTGCGCGGCGTGAAGACGCCGCTTATCGTCAGGCGCCGGCGATCCACCCGGAAGTCAACCTTGAGGCCGATCGGGTTGGCCTTCCCGCACACGAAGCACATGCCCTCGTCGACCAGATCCACGCAGTCCCGCCTGGCAGTCGCGCCTGAGTTTGATCTTGAAACCCTTCGGACGAGCCGATATTGTACTCGAGACCGTACCGCGATTCAACCGCCAAAATCGGAGGCGCTGCATGAGGGTTGTGACATACACACGGGGGGCCGGGCCGCGCGCCGGCCTGTTGGTTGAGGACACCGTCTACGACGCCGAGACCAGCGCGTCCTTCTTTCGAGCCGCGAGCCTGCCGGCCGACCTCGGGGCGATCCTGGAGGGCGGCGGCGGCCCGGCCCTGCGGGACCTGGACACCAGGATACGGGATGCCAGGCACAGCGGGGCCGACCTTCCCTTGACCTGCTGGGCGGGCATCGGGGAGATCCGCCTGGCGGCCCCGCTCGCCAGACCTCCGAAGATCATGTGCCTCGGTCTCAACTACCGGGACCACGCCGAGGAACAGGGGGCCAAGCTGCCCGAGACGCCGCTGATATTCGCCAAGCTGCCCAGCTCGGTCATAGGCCCCGGCCAGCCCATAGTGATACCCAGGGAATTCGACCGGGTGGATTATGAGGGGGAACTGGCGCTCGTGATCGGCCGAAGGATCCGCCGGGCAACCCCCGAGCAGGCCCTCGAGGCGGTGTTCGGCTATACCATCCTCAACGACGTCACCGAGCGCGCGCTCCAGAACAGGGAGCGCTTCTGGCTCGAGGCCAAAGGCAGCGACACCTTCGCCCCGATGGGGCCCTGGATTGTCACCGGCGACGAGCTGGGCGATCCTCTGAATCTCAAGATCACAACCAGCGTCAACTCGCGGGTCGTGCAGTCCAGCTCGACCGCCAACCTCGTCTTCACGCCGGCCCGGATAATCGCCCGCCTGAGCGAGCACATCACGCTGGAGCCGGGGGACGTGATCTCCACCGGCACCCCGGGCGGCGTGGGAGTCTTCAGAAAGCCTCCGGTGTTTCTCAAGGCCGGGGACACGGTGGAGGTCACCATCGAGGGCATCGGGACTCTCGCCAGCCCCGTGGTCCGCGAGGCCTGACCGGACGGCCTCGGCAGGAAACCTCAACCCGGAGCATCGAGAGAAGAACTCAGGACGAAAGGTAGGATCTTCTTACCTTGCCGACTTGCTCTATTCGTTCCTCGGCAAACCTATCCGCGGCCTCGTAGGCCGGGATCGCTTTCCGGCGGGCGCTCTCCAGGATCGCCAGCAAGACGTCCTTGATCCCGGCGGTCTTGCGCATCGCCCGCTCGCTGTCGTAGCCGAGTATCTCCTCGGCGACATTGATGAGGCCGCCGCTGTTCACGATGTAGTCGGGAGCGTACAGAATCCCACGCCGGTGAAGCTCGGCCCCGTGCCGCTCGTCGGCCAGCTGGTTGTTGGCCGAGCCCGCCACCACCTTGCACCGAAGCCTGCCTATGGTCTTGTCGCTCAGCACGCCGTTCAGGGCGCAGGGGGAGAAGATGTCGCACGGCACCGCGTATATCTCGTCGGGAGAGACCACGCTCACCGAGTGCATCGAGGTGACCCGGGCTACGGCCTCGGGATCGATGTCGGCTATTGTCACCACGGCCTGCCTGGCCACTAGCATGTCCACCAGCTTGCCGCCGACGCGCCCCACACCCTGAACCGCGACCTTGAGCCCTTTGAGGCTGTCGCTGCCGGCGAGGAAGACCCGGCAAGCCTCGATCCCCCTCATCACCCCGAAGGCGCACACCGGCGACGGATCGCCGCTGCCGCCCCTGGAGCTGGGCACTCCGACCACGTACTTGGTCTCCATGCGCATGTAGTCCATGTCTTCCACCGTGGTCCCCACACCCTCGGCGGCTATGTAGCGCCCGCCCAGGCTGTCGATGAACCGGCCCAGCGACCGGAAGAGGGCCTCGGTCCTCTGGCGCTTCGGGTCCCCCATGACGACGGTGTAACCGCCCCCGAAGTTGACCCCGGCGCAGGCCGCCTTGTAGGTGAGGCTCTTGGACAGGTCGAGGGCGTCATCAACGGCGCGGTCTTCGCTGGCGTACTCCGACATCGTGACCCCGCCGATAGCGGGCCCGAGAGCGGTGTTGTGGATCGCGACGATCGCCCGAAGGCCGGCCCGATGGTCCCTGAAGAAGACCACCTGCTCGTGGCACTGTTCTCTCAGTCGCTCAAAGATCTCCAATTCCGTTCCACCTCAAGACCCTAGCTAACACACCCCGGGTCACCTGTCAAACCATCGAGCCGGCTTCGGGCCCGGGGCCGCGATCGGCCGGCGGCCCCGCCGCCGAGGGCGAGAAAGGCAGCCCCTACAACGCCGGCATCGTCTCCCAGCATGGCGCGCCTCACGCTCAAGCGATCCCTGAGCGGAGCGAACACCATGCGCCGGGCCTCCTCCCGCGCGGGATCCATCAGCGCTCGGCCCGCCCGGCTGACCCCACCGCCCACCAGTATGATCTCGGGATTCAGCAGGTGAAAGACGTTGGCGATCCCCACGCCAAGCGCCCGAGCGGCGCCGTCCACCACGCGCCGGGCCCTGCGGTCCCCTCGCCGGGCGCGGTCGAAGACCTCCTTGGCCGTGATCGGCCGGCCCGCGGAGAGCCCGACGCCGGCAGCGACCGAGTATTCCCTGACAATCGCCGTGGCGGACACCAGGGCTTCCAGACATCCGGCCTTGCCGCAGGAGCACCTGGGCCCCCCGACCGCGACCACGGTGTGTCCGATCTCGCCGGCAAGCCCGTCCGCTCCCCGCCAGACCCGGCCGCCTATGAGGAAGCTGCCGCCTATGCCGGTGCCCACGGTGAACATGAAAAGGCTGGCGCTCCCGCGGCCGGCGCCCCGCCAGAACTCGCCCAGGGCCGCGCAGTTGGCATCGTTTTCCACGATCACCGGCAGACCGACCCGCCGCTCGAGGCCGGCGGCGATCTCCAGGTTCACCAGGCCCCCCACGTTGGGCGCGTAATGCACCAGGCCCCGCGCGGAGTCCGCGGGTCCGGCGAAGCCCACGCCCACCGCCCTGGGTCGGGCCGAGGCCCCGCAGGTTTTGCCGAATGCCTCGATCGCCCCCGCCAGCCAATCATACAGGTCGTCCGGACGCCGGAAGCCGGGCATCGCGAGCCTCCTGCGCCGCATCACTTTCCCCCGCGGGCTTACCAGAGCAAACCTGACGTTGGTGCCGCCAAGATCAACCGCCACGACATGAACGTTTCTCATTTCCCCCGTTCCTGGCTTGTTATCCTCACGCTTCGTATCCGGCGCCCCCGCATTTCCACCACCTCAAAGAGGAATCCGTTGTGCGTCACCGCGTCGCCGGCCCTGGGTATCGAACCCAGGCGGGACAGGATGAAGCCCGCGACCGTGGTGTAGGCCCCCTCGGGTATCGCGACCCCCAGCTCCTGGTTTATCACCGTGATGTGCGTGCTTCCGCCGACGGCCTTGCCCAGGCATATGTCGGCTGCCTTCTCGTGGTCGTACTCGTCGCTGATGTCCCCCACGATCTCTTCAACCAGATCCTCGAAAGTGATTATGCCTATCGCCCTGCCGTACTCGTCGCTCACGACCGCCAGGTGCCTGAGCTCGTAGCGCATCTCCAGAATCGCCTGCCGCATGGTTGCGGTCTCCGGGACGAAGTGCACCGGTCGCGCGAAGACCTTGACCCTGGAGCGGTCCGGCGCGCCCAGAAGATCCTTCACGTGGAGCACGCCGACCAGGTCCTCCCGGGTCCTTCCGTACAGGGGATACCGGGAGTGTCCGCTCGCCGCCGCCAGCCGGAGCGCCTCGCCCACGGTGGCCTCGGCGTCGATCGAGACCACGTCTTCCATCGGCAGCATGGCGCCGGCCACCTTGGCGCTGGAAAGGTCGAGCGCCCTGTGGGCGTAACCTTCCGCGGCCAGCCCGACACCCATTTGAGCGGCCTCCTTGACAAGGCCCCTTATCTCGTCGCGGGTCACCGCCGACGTTCTCTCGTGTGAGCCCGAGAACGCCGTGAAAAGGGACGCGATTCCCGAGACGCACTTCGCGGCCGGATAGAGGACGTAGTATGCCACAACCAGGCCCGGCCCGGCAATCGCCATGAACATCTGCGGATTGGCGCGCGCCGCGGCCTTCGGCATCACCTCGCCGACAACGAGAATCACCACGGTCATCGCCGCCGTTGAGACCGCCACCGCGTACCTGCCCAGGGTGTGGTGGAGAAGGTCGGTGGCCAGCGCGGAGGCCAGCACCACACAGATGTTGGTGCCCACCACCACCATGCTCACGAAGGTTATCGGCCTGGCCAGCAGCCACGCGGCCGCCGACGCGCCCCGAACCCCGCGCCGGGCGGAGCCCATCATCCCGAACCTGTCGCACGACACGAAGGCGGTCTCGCTGCCGGAGAAGAAGGCGACCCCCAGCACCGCAAGCGCAATCGCGGCAACGTATGTCAGCCAGCCGACCACGGCCGCCTCACCTCCTCACCTTCTCGGCCAGCAGCCGCTTGACCCGCACCCTGTCCGCGTCGAGCACGGTGAACCTGACGGCGCCGACCGCAAGATGCTCCCCGGGCGCCGGGATCCTGCCCATCTTGCGGATCACCAGCCCCGCCACGGTCTCCGCTCCCTCGTCGCCGAGCGAGCAGCCCGTCAGGGCGTTGAAGTAGCTCACCGCCATGCGGCCCGACACCTCCCAGCCGGATCGCGACCTCTTTCTATAGCTGTACTTGTCTCCGTACCGATCGCCGTGGCTGCTCACCCCTCTGCCGGCGATCTCGGCCAGGACGTCGTCCATGGTCACCACGCCTGTGAAGACCCCGTACTCGTCGATCACCACCGCGAAGTGATAGGCGCCGTTCTCGAACTCGCGCATCAGGCTGGCCACCGACTTGGTCTCGGGCACGAACACGGGCTTGCGCGCCGCCTCGCCGGTGGTGACGTCCGGCCCGTGGCCGCCGTAGAGCATGTCCTTCACGTAGAGCACGCCCTCGATCGCGTGCGGGTCGTCGGCGCCGGTGACGGGAACGCGGGAAAAGCCCGACGCCTTGATGCTCTGGACCGCCTCGCCGAGAGTCAGCAGGGAGCTGACGGCGAAGACCTCGGTGCGCGGAGTCATCACGTTTCCCACCGACAGGTGGCTGACTCTGAAGAGGCCGCGCAGCACCTCACCCTCGAACCCGTCCACCACCCCCTGCGAGTGACCGAGGGCAATCGCCTGGTCGATCCGCTCGCACGCCGGCGGCTCGGCGTCCCTGAGCGAGCGGCGGCTCCCGCGGGCCACGATGTTCAGAACCGAGTTCAGTCCACCCTCAACCGGCCCCAGAACCGTAACGCAGGCCGCGGCGAACCGCGCCAGGCGGGTGGAAGCGCGCACCGGGTTCCTGACCGCGTAGGTCTTGGGGGTGACCTCGCCGGCCACCAGGATCAGCAGGCTCATCGCCGTGACGCTGACCGCAATCTGGTTCTCGGCCAGGTAGGCGCTGGCCACGCTGTGGCCCAGGCTTGCGGCGGCAACGTTCACCAGGGTGTTGCCCACCAGCAGACTCACCAGCAACCTGTGAGGATTCTTGAGCAGGGCCACCGCTCTGAGGGACCCCCCGGTGGGCTCGCGCTCCAGCCGTCTCATTTCGTGGGGCCGAAGGGAGAAGAGCGCGGTCTCCGAGCTGGAGAAACAAGCGGAAAGCGCCAGCAGCGCCAGGACGAGAGCAGTTTCGACGACAACTATGGCCACTTGATAGTGGAAGACCCGCTCCCCCGATTCATTTCGAGATCGGCAGGAATATCGAGAAGCAGGTTCCGACACCCTCCTTGGAGTCAAGAGTTATTCTGCCGCCGTAGCCGGTCACTATGCGCCTGGCTATGACCAGGCCCAGCCCCGATCCCTCGGCCTTGGTTGTGAAGAAGGGAGAAAACACCCTCGCCCGGTCCTCGTCGGAGATACCCTTGCCGGTATCCTCTACCGAGACTCTGAGGACGCCTCCCTCCACAGCCGAGGTCACGGTCACCGTCCCGCCATCGGGCATCGCCTCCACGGCGTTGTGAAGCAGGTTGACCATCACCTGTCTGAGCTCCACCCTGTTGGCCCTCACTCTGGCCTCGCCGTGACCCAAGTTGGCGACCACCTTGATCCTGTTTCTGTCTATCAGCCCGCGCACCGTGCTCAGGCAATCGTCCACCAGGCGGGCCATGTCAAGGTTTTCGGTCTTGCTCGTGCCCGTCCCCGCGGACTTCGCGAACTTCTTGAGGTACTCCTCTATGCGGATGATCTCCTGGCTGATCTGGTCCAGGGTATCCCGCAGGGGGCCGGCCTGGGCAAGGCCCGAGGCCGCCGCCCTCGCCATCAGCCCGATCGAGACAATCGGAGCCTTGAGGTCGTGAATAAGCGCGCCCGCCAGGCCGCCCGCGGCGACCATGCGCTCGGCGCGCAGCAGCTGCAGATGGTTGCGAGTCAGTTCCTGGTGCGCATCCTCGAGTTCCTTCACCCGGTCCTGGAGCCTCTTGTGGAGCGAGGCGTTGAGAATCGCCAGCGCCGCCTGGCTGGCAAAGGTCTCCAGCAGCCTGACGTCCTCCGGGAGCATCTTGCGGCCGGTAATGAAGTTGTCCGCGACGATCGCGCCGAGCTTCTTGCCCTCGGCGACCAGAGGGACCACGAGAAACTGGTCGCTCCCCAGAATCGAGGCCAGGGCGCTGGCATCGGGCACGTCCCCGGCGCGATCCACCACGAAGGAAGCGTGCTGCTCGAGACTCCGGGCCACGACGTTGTCGTCGGGGGAGAGCGAGAAGACCAGCCGGTCGGCCACCGCCATGATGCCGCGACGCTCGCGGGTTTCCCCCGGCGAAAGTGTGAGCATGTCCGAGAGGCTTCTTGCCTCCCGCTCCATCGCCTGCCAGATCTGCGCGGCCTCCCCGGCGTGGGACGGGCCGACCGCCATGCGGCCCCTGATCGTGGAGTCCGCTTCGTCCACAAGAAGCAGGAAGGCGCGATTGAAACCCAGGCCGGCGCCGGCAGTCGCCGCCGTCAGAATCACCAGGAGGATCCGGTCTATGTCCATAGAGCGCTGGAGCGCCCTGCCGACTTCACTGAGGAGAGTCACCTGTGCGGACTTGCTGCGGGACTCGGCCTCCACCCTTCCCAACCGCACCGCCTTCGCCACCGACTCGGTGACAAGGGCATCGACGGTGTCGAGCATGGCCCAGTCGGAGCCACGCTTGCCCTGGGCGCGCTCGCGGTTGGCCGAGTATACCGGACACGATCCGCACTCCGAGATCAGCCTGGGCGCAACTTCAACCGATCCGTCGTGGCAGGAGGCGTGGGGCGCCAGCCAGCATCTGAGATCGCTCGAGCGGTAGGCCTTGCACTCGACGCGATCGCACCGGAGCCATTCCCAACACCTGATCGGGTGAGGCCTGGAGCCGTCGTTCAGCGCCGTCACCTCCGCTCAATCGTCACGCGAGGGCGTGCTTGAAGACATCGTCAAGATTGCTGACGAAAACAAAAGCCATGCCCTGCTTCACGACATCGGGGACCTCAACCAGGTCCTTCTCGTTGTCGCTGGGCAGGATCACCCGGTTTATGCCCGCGCGCCGCGCGGCCAGGATCTTCTCCTTGATGCCGCCCACCGGGAGCACTCTGCCCTTCAGGGTGATCTCGCCGGTCATCGCCACGTCCGCCGCCACAGGCCGCCCGGTCAGGAGGGAAACCATGCTGGTCGCGATCGTGACGCCGGCCGAGGGCCCGTCCTTGGGCACGCCGCCGTGGGGAACGTGGACGTGCAGGTCGTTGTTCTCGTAAAAGCCCTCGTCCACATTGAGGCCCCTTGCGTTCGCGCGGATGTAGGTGAGCGCGGCCTGGGCGGATTCCCTCATCACCTCGCCGAGACGGCCCGTGAGAGCGAGGGACTTGCCCCCCTTCATCAGGCTGGACTCGACGAAGATTATGTCGCCGCCGGCCTCGGTCCAGGCCATGCCCGTCGCCACGCCGGGGACCATGGTGCGCTCGGCGACGTCGCGATGGAACTTGATCGGGCCGAGGAAGTCGGCGACGTTGCCCGCGACCACGGTGGTCTTGCCGGCCTCGCCCTCGGCGACCCGCCGCGCGACCTTGCGGCACACATTGGCAATCTCCCGCTCCAGATTCCGCAGGCCCGCCTCCCGGGTGTAGGAGGAGACCAGAAGCCTCAGCGCGTCGTCTTCGAGGACCACGTGGTCGGCAGTGAGGCCGTGGGCCTGCATCTGCCGGGGTATGAGATAGGAGTGGGCAATCAGGATCTTCTCCTCGTCGGTGTATCCCGGCAGCTCGATCA
>JBAQHK010000185.1:0-1673 GCA_049288275.1 bacterium
CCCGCCCTTCCTGCTCTTCCATGCTTCCTCCTAGGCTACCTGCACAAGCGGTCTAACGGTGTGGCTGAGCGGCGAGCGGAGGCGGCGGGGCGCTTGCCAGCCACACCCGCAAGAGCCATGCCGCCGCAGCGATGTCCGCTCGAGCCACTTGTTGGCTGGCGTATTGTATATCTCCAATCTCACTTGAACAGCGCCTTGACCGCTCCCCAGCTGGTGGGCTCTGTAGCCCCAGGGCAATCATCCTCGTTGAGTATCTCAGTGTGCGTCGAGTCCATCCAAGGCGAGAAGTCCACAGGTCCTTGGAACAGCAGAGTCCCGTCTGGACACCGCGTGCCCCAGTAGTTGAATTCGGCCAGGATGCCATCGCTCTGGGTCACACCTGTGTAAGAGATGGCATACCCAGAGTTACCGTAGATGTCGTTCGCGTACCGGGGTTCGAACCCACCGTTGAAATGGGGAAGATCTAGCGCCTCCGTCGCAATTACCTCTACCCCGTTACCGCCATGATAGGCTATCCTGTTCGCCCGGCAGCCACCGCCGCACAGCCCCACGTACTGCATCCCGCGGTCTCTGCAGTGCGTGATCTCGTTGCCGTCGAACATGGGCGAGGAGTTCCCTACATAGACTCCGGTGACACACTCAGTGATCGTATTCCCTGTGAAATATGGTCTGCCGGGCTCGCCCGGGTCAGACGCTGGGCTAGTGCAGTATACGCCGAACCCGCAGCTGCGTATCGTGTTGTTTCGGAACGCTGGCTTCCACCACTCTCCCGATGAGCCCGCGACATCTATGCCATTGCCTACGCCCTCAATGATGCAGTCTTCAACTATCACGTCGGTGCAATCGTAGAGCACGGCCCCATATGTCGGGAACATGTCTCTGCAGTCGGGGTCAGGGCTGTTGCGAATCGCAAACCCAGACACTCTGGCACCTTCGCATTGCCACAGCCCAATGGCATTGCTACATAGACAGATCTCAAGGATGGTTGCCTCTGCGCCCTCCTCACTTGTCAGGCAGACATCGGGACCTGGCTGGATCGGCGTTATGACCTGGTAGGTACCCGGACCGACCAGGACTGTATCGCCGGCGGCCGCTGAATCATTGGCGGCGTTGATGGTAGGGCACTCCGAGGGAACATGCCAGGTCCGGGCTTGCCCCGGGAGAGCCCACGTCATCACAAGCAGGCCCCACACGGCCGGAGTAAGCACGGAGCGCAGCCCCGCCGCGGCGCCAAGCGCTCGGATCCGACGCCCGACAGGCTCCAAGACCATCAAGCTATCCTCCATTGCGCCGAGTCCCTGACCAGCCAACGGTGCCGATCACCGGCGCGGCGAGGCGGCGGGGCGCTTGCCTTGCCTCTCCCGCAACGCGCCATGCCGCCGTAGCCAAGTCCGGTGGAGCGGCTGGTTAGGTGGAACTCACGCGCCACCCTTAACTCTCCTCTTCCATTACTCGCCGAACTCCGAGTGGCTCTATCCTTGACCAGCCTACCACCTCTCAAGTAGAACAAGCCAGAGCCTCTGCTTTCCGCTCCAGCACCTCCCAAGATGCCCCGAGACCCGGCCCCCATGAACTCGCCCCACTGACTGTGCTCGACTGACATATCCACCACCAACTTAGGACACGTCACTCGCTTACCGCCCCATCAGCCTGCAGCGCCTCCACTCGGCGAA
>JBAQHK010000186.1:0-5846 GCA_049288275.1 bacterium
TGTAGCAGAAGCAGTCGAGGACGCGCTTGCCCCGCACATAGGGCAGCACCAGCGCGCGGTTGTCGCGCTGGTCTATGTAGAAGCCGGTCTTCTGGCCCTTGAGGACGTCGACCTCGAGATCGAGCCCGCCCTCGGAGACAACCACCGGACCCTCGAGCGAGCCCCGGGCCACCAGGCAATAGCTCTCAAGCCCTTCCGCCTTGCGGGATAGCGAATCGTTCCTCAGGACCACGGCCGTCGGCGCGACCAGGGCCTGCGCGGCGTCGAGCACCGCATCGACCACAGCATCCCGGCGCCGTTCCCACCCCAGGACCCGGGTCTGGATCACGACCACCCTGCCGTATCTGTCCACCACGAGTCCCGGCAGGAGATCGCCTTCAGCATTGACCAGGCGCACCGCATCCAGCCCCAAGTGAGCGCGCCGGGCCACCGCCCGCTTGAGCCTGGACGAGAGGGCCGCCTGGTCGAAGGTCTCCGACGAGCCCCGGGTGAGCAGCCTCACCGTGATCCTGGAGGCGCGATTGACGAAGCCCGTGCCGATCCTGCGCCGGGATGCGTCCTCCACGGCGACCACGTCGCCGTCCTCGAAGTCGCCGCCCGGCCCCACCGTGGCGCCCGCGCCAACCGTGCCGCCCGGGGCCGGCACGCTCGAGTCAGGCCCGCCGGACTCAACTATCTCGTTGGAATAGACCCACAGATGGCCGTCCCGCAGGCGTTGGTCCTCGCCGGGCGCCAGCCTGACCCACCCTCTGACTTGGTACATAGCGATCCGCCCCCGGTTAGGACTTATCCTTGGGCGCTATGCCCAGCTTCTCCATCTTCTTGTAGAGGTTGCTACGTTGCATGCCGAGTTCCTCGGCAGTCTTGGAGATGTTCCAGTTGTTGGCGGCGAGCCGCCGCTCGAAGAAGCCCTTCTCCGAGATCCGCCTGAACTCATCGTAGGTCTCGGCGCCGTCCCCCCTCTCCGCAGTCCCTGTCCCCGCTCCCACCCCCGTCGCGAGGGCAGCGGTCTCGGCCAGCGAAGGCAGGTCGTCGAGCGACAGACGATCGCCCCGGGAGATTATGACCATCCTCTCGATGATGTTGCGGAGCTCGCGGACGTTGCCCGGCCAGGGATGGGCCTGGAGCCTGGCGATCACGGCCTCGTCCAGGGTCTTGGGCCTGAGGCCATACAGCTCGCAGTAGACCTCGAGGAAGTACCTGGCCAGCACAGGTATGTCCCCGGGCCTCGCCCTCAGGGGCGGGACGTGTATCGTGACAACGTTCAGCCTGTAGTAGAGATCCTCGCGGAACTTGCCCGCCTTTATCAGCGCCGGCAGATCCTTGTTGGTGGCCGCGATCACCCGGACGTCAACCCTGATGGTCTCGGTTCCCCCGACCCGCTCGAGCTCGCCCTCCTCGATCACCCTCAGGACCTTGGCCTGAACCATGGGGCTCATGTCGCCTATCTCATCCAGGAAGATGGTCCCGCCGTCGGCCAGCTCGAACTTGCCCGGCTTGCGCGCCACCGCTCCGGTGAAGGCGCCCTTCTCGTGGCCCAGCAGCTCGCTCTCTATGAGGTCCTCGGGTATGGCCGCGCAGCTGACCTCCACGAAACGCGCCGCGGCCCGCTTGGATAGCCTGTGGATCGCTCGGGCCACCACGCCCTTGCCGACGCCGTTCTCACCGGTGACGAGCACCTTGGCCTCGGTGGGGCCTATCCGGGATATGGTATCGGCGAGATGCTCGGCCTCCGCGCTGGCGCCGACCAGCTTGAGGCCCTTGGTGAGGGCTCGCTCCAGGGAGGCCTTCTCATTGGCCAGGCGCCGGCTGGCGATCGCGTTGCGCACTTCGATCAGGATCTTGTCACGGTCCGGAGGCTTCTCGAGGAAGTTGTAGGCCCCCATCCGCGTCGTCTCCAGGGCGGTGGGGATCGTGCCGTGGCCCGAGAACATTATCACCGGCAGATCGGGGTCCATCCCCCGGATGCGCCTGAGGACCTCGACCCCGTCCATGCCCGGCATCTTGATGTCCAGGAGCACTGCATCGAAGTTGCCTCCGCTTACCGCCTCGATAGCCGACGGTCCGTCACTGCAGGCGCGGAAAGTGTAGCCGCTGTAGCCAAGGATGGTGGCGACCGCTTCGCGTATGTTGGCCTCGTCGTCAACGATCAGGACCCTGCCCTTGGACTCGCCTCTGGATTGGCCCCTGGACTCGGCGCCGGATTCACCGCCCTTCGGTTCTGCGGGCATCCCGATGCTCCTTTCGGTCAAGTCACTCAAGCCTAAAGCAGATTACAGCAGAAAGTCGTCCAGGCCCGAGGGGGCGTGCCGGACCTCGTAGTCGGCCTCCCCAGTGCCGAAGTCCCCGGACGGGGCAGCGCGCCGGCGGGGCGCCCTGGTGCGCGGGCCCGGCTTACGGGCGGCGGCCCTCGGCCCGGATGGCTGCCCCGGCACCCGCGGCTCTGCTCCGGTCTCACCCAGGGCGAATCCGCCCAGATACCTTGCGGCCTCAGCGAGTGCGTCGGCCTCGATGGAGTACACGATCTGCTTGCCCAGGCGCCGGCCCTTAATGAGAGAGGCCTCCCTGAGCACCCTCAGATGCCTCGACACCGCCGGCTGCGCGCAGCCCAGCTGCGCCACGATCCCCGAGACGTTGATCGGGCCGGAGCCCAGCACCGAGAGGATCTCAAGCCTGGTCCGATCGGACAGAGCCTGGAAAAGCCTGGCATCAACCATGCCGCCCTCCTATTCATCTATCCGCATATCTTTATACCACAAAAGGAAACTGGGGACACCATACTAGTTTCCGAAACCGGAAACTAGGGACATCATACTAGTTTCCGCGGGCCGCATCTCTCAAAACTAGGGACATCATACTAGTTTCCATATACTAGTTTCCGTCGTCTGGCTTCTGAGAGGGCCGCGCGGGCCGCATTTGGCTTGACACCACCCCGGAGGTCTCGTATCAAGAGGGAGTAGAACCTCACAGCCGAAGCTCACGCAGGACCATGAAAGGCAGGTTTGGCGATGGACCCGCAGCACCCAAGACTGACCATCCTTGACGACAAGACCATAGAAAAGGTGCTCGACGAGGCCATGGAGCTCCTGGAGAAGGCGGGCGTCACCGTCGAGGACGAGGAGACCCTCGACATTCTCGGCCAGACAGGGGCCGGCATCGCCAGGGGCGAACACAAGGCCATGCTCAAGTGCTCGATGGTGGAAAGTGCGATCGCCTCAGCGCCCAAGAGCCTCGCTCTCTTCGGCCTGGACGGCTCCGAGCGCTTCCGCTTCGGCGACGGCCAGATTCACTTCAACCCCGGCTCGGCCGCCCTTTTCGTCCTGGACTCCCTTGGTTCCGGGGCCGCCATGCGCAAGCCCACCCTGGACGATCTGGCGAGGTTCGCGCGGCTCACGCACACCCTCGAGAACATAGAGGCCGCCAGCACCGGCGTTGTGCCCGGGGACGTTCCTCAGGAAGTAAGCGACAGCCTCAGGCTCTACGCCTCCTGCCTCTACTCCACCAAGCCGGTCGTTACCGGGACTTTCTCGGAGAAGGGTTTCGACGTTATGCGCGATCTGCTCTTGGCCAGGACCGGAGCGGAGAGCCTGCGCGAGAGGCCCTGCGCCATATTCGACGTGTGCCCGTCGTCGCCCCTGAGGTGGTCGCACCTGGGTTGCCACGACCTCAGACTGTGCGCCCAGAACGCCGTACCGGCGCAGCTGATATCGATGCCCCTGGCCGGGGCCCTGGCCCCGATGAGCCTCATGGCCAGCGTGGTGCAGCACGCTGCCGAGACCCTGAGCGGTGTGGTGATCCATCAGGCATGGACCCCCGGCTCTCCCATAATCTACGGCGGCTCCCCTGCTGTCTTCGACATGCGCCATTCCACGTCCCCGATGGGCGCCGTCGAGACTCTGATGATCGATCTGGCCTACACCGAAGTTGGCAAGTACCTGGGCTTTCCGACCCAAGCCTACCTGGGCATGAGCGACGCAAAGGTGCTGGACGCCCAGGCCGGCATGGAGACGGCCATGACCATACTTGTGGCGGCCACGGGGCGCGTGGACTTCATATCCGGACCCGGCATGCTCAACTTCGAGAACTGCCAGTCGCTGGAGAAGCTGGTGCTGGACAACGAGATCTGCGGGATGGCCCGGAGACTCAAGCGCGGCCTGGAACCTCGGGGCAAATCCCTGGGGTTCGACGCGGTGATGGAAGGCCTCGCCGAAGGCAACTTCTTCACGCTCGACGACACGCTCCGCCTCTACAAGGAGGAGGCGTACTACCCGGGCAAGGTGATTGACAGGAAGCCTCTCAAGGAAGAGGGCGCCGTCGATGGGGGCAGATTGGGCACGGTGGCCCGGGAGGAAGTCGAGCGGCGTCTCAAGGCTTACCAGCAGCCCGCGATCGGAGAGGCCGCGTTGCGTGACCTCAAGGCCGTGATGACGGAGGCGCTTTCAGAGCACGGGGTCGGGTCCCTTGTCGACAAGCTCACCTAGCCGCCGCGGATCGGCCAAGATCAGGAAGACGCCGGATATCGGGGGCGCCCCCGAGGTCATCAACGATCTCACCGAGCAGGAGATCCGAAGCCGCCTCACAGCCATGGGTCAGCCGGGTTACCGGGCTCGACAGATATGCGAGTGGCTCTATCGGCGCCGCGCCGCGTCCTTTGACCAGATGACCAACCTGCCGGTCGCGTTGCGGCATGATCTTGCCAGGCTCTTCACTATCACGCGGCTCACCAAGGAAGACGAGGTGGTCTCGGCCAAGGACGGCGCCACCAAGTTCGCCCTGGGCCTGCCCGACGGCAATCGCATCGAGGCGGTCTTCCTGCCCCAGGACCGGGGGGCAACCCTGTGCATATCCACCCAGGTGGGCTGCGCCTTCAAGTGCAGGTTCTGCGCCACGGGGCGCCTGGGTCTCAAGCGCAATCTCTCGGCGGGCGAGATCGTCGATCAGGTGCTTTTCGCGAAGGAGCACGTGGCAGCGCGGGTAACGCCGGACGCGCCGGTGGAGCCGAGCGAGTCTCACGAGCCCCCCGCCCCGGACGAGCGCCCGTTTTCCAACGTGGTCTTCATGGGAATGGGGGAGCCCCTGGCCAATTACGTCAACGTGGTCAAGGCCATCGATCTCCTGGTCGGCGAAGTCGGGATCGGTGCACGCCATATGACAGTGTCCACGGTGGGTGTCACCGACAAGATGATGTTGCTTGCCGAGACCCCTCACGAGGTGGGCCTCGCGATCTCCCTGAACTCTCCCTCGGACGACGTGAGGCGGGAGATAATGCCGGTCGCGGGCCGCACGCCCCTCTCCAAGATCATCGCCGCCGCGCGTTACTACGCAGCCAAGAAGGGCCGGATGCCGACCTTCGAGTACGTTCTGATTCCCGATCTCAACGACTCGGTCCGTGACGCTCACGCCCTGGCCACTCTCACCCGGGACGTGCCCGCCAAGATCAATCTCATTGCCTTCAACCCGTATCCCGGCGCGCCCTACATCAGGCCCGATGAAACAAGGGTCCGCAAATTCCAGTCAGTACTGCGGACAAGAGGCAGGCGCGTGATGTTGCGGAAGAGCCTGGGTTGTGACATACTCGCAGGCTGCGGGCAGCTTGGGCAACGACCCAGGCGGCCCAAAGACGTCTGACGCACAACGTCTTACGCGCAAGCGGCCGGAGGGCCGCAGCCGGGGGCAAGTCTTGCGGAACGTGTTTGCGGTGGGCGGGTTCGAGAAGCGACTGGCGGGGATGTTTCTGCTGCTTTCAGTGCCTCCCACGCTGCTGATCGCCTTCTTCAGCGCGCGCTACTTCATGGAATCCGTCCAGTTGGTCAGCAATCCCGGGGTGGAGCAGTCGTTCTCCAACT
>JBAQHK010000187.1:0-2025 GCA_049288275.1 bacterium
TTCGCCGAGTGGAGGCGCTGCAGGCTGATGGGGCGGTAAGCGAGTGACGTGTCCTAAGTTGGTGGTGGATATGTCAGTCGAGCACAGTCAGTGGGGCGAGTTCATGGGGGCCGGGTCTCGGGGCATCCTGGGAGGCGCCAGGCCTGAAGGCAGAGGCTCTGGCTTATTACTTGAGAGGTGGTAGGCTGGTTAAGGATAGAGCCGCCGGAGTAAAGCGAGTAATGGAAGAGGGGAATCAAGAGGTGGCGCTTGAGTTCCACCTAACAAGCCGCTACACCGGACTTGGCATCGGCGGCATGGCGCATTGCGAGAGAGGGAGGGCAAGCGCCCCGCCGCCTCGCCGCGCCGGTGATCGGCACCGTTGGGCTGGGGGAATGACGTGGGCAAAGTAACTGCGTTCCTCGCGCTCATTGTTGGCTTGTCTGCAGCTGAGATATGCGCGCAGCCGGCATCTCCGGATCCCGCGCAGGCTCACAATCTCAGGGGCATGGAGTTCTACCGGCAACGGCAGTACGACAGTGCCGCTGCGTGTTTCCGGGCAGCGCTGAAGGAGAACCCAAGCCACAAGTTAGCTGCCTATAATCTTGCCTGTGCGTTGGCGCTGAGGTTATCCAGAGATCATTCGGAGTGGGATGTCGGCGAGGATTCCAGGCAGGACCCGTTTCAGGCGCTGGAGCGGGCGATAGAGATCGACCCTGAGGCGAAGTTCAAAGCAGCTCACGACGGCGATTTTGCCACCGTGAGATTGATGCCGCGATTCCAGATGCTCATCGGCGCGGACCTGAAGAACCCTCGTCTCGTCGAGATCATCCTAGTGGGCACGGGGGAGTGGTTTGGCCGCATTTGCGGCTCCTGGTGCGGCGATCACCTCCTGTTCTTTGAGACGGGGGAGGTTCAAAAGAAGATCGCCACGCAGGATGAGAAGGGGCGCAACGTCATACGGTACGTGAGCGGCCGATACTCGGTCGACGACTTGGGTGTCATCACGCTGGAGTTTCCGTCGGGCCAGGTGCTTCACGGCCAATTCACAGAGGACGGTGCGCTACAGTTCGGTACAGGCTGGGAAACGAGATATCTCGGCTATGCAATCCATGATATCTGACCCCAGCCCAACAAGTGGCTCGAGCGGACGATGCGTCGGCGGCAAGGCGCGTGCGAGAGAGGCTGGGGAAGCGCCCCACCGCCTCCGCCGCGCCGGTGAGCGGCACCGTTAGGTTGCCTAGGAAACGATGAACTCGCGTCAGCTGTATGATGATGCCAGGGCTCTGCGGGATGTGCTGATCCGGCGGGGAAGTCATGGCAGCGGAGATGCGTCTAAGTACTCCCAGCTTAGACGGATCTTTCTCTCGCACCCGGTCGTGAGAGCGGAGGTTCCACACTTGGTTCACGTGAACACGAGTCTTTCTGGGGCGCGGGAATTGGTCCGACACGGGGGCGCGTCCAGATTGGCGCGGACTACCTTCTTGGAGGGGCAGTTCCGGCCTTTGTTGGTGTTTCTCGAGCAGCGGGCGCTGAATGACCCATCTCGACGATCTCTTGCTGCGTGGCTAGCCGCTCCCGAGGAGGCCCACATTAGGGCCGTGTGGGCGAGAGCTCAGGACCATGCCCAGAGCGATCCCGAGGGTGCAATTCATTTGGTCCGGATCGTTCTCACGAAGATCTGCAGGGACATCCTCATGGAGCGTGGGGTATCCTGCAGGAAGGCGATTCGTCTTTGGCTGTTGTACGTGCGAACGAGAGAGTGTCTCGGCCTGCGACCTCTCCCCTCGACAGCAAAGGCACTGGAGGAGATGTTCGAGCGGTGGCCGCGCCTTGCGGGGAGACCCAAAGGCCGCTGGCCTCGTCACGCACCACGAAGAGCAGCAACCGCTGATCTGCGCACACGTCGGGTGTCGGCCACCATAAACTTTGGATGTGCGGTGGCTATTGATCTGATGAAGCAGATGAGGTTTGGTAAGAACCGGGCAACCTAACAAGTGGCTCGAGCGGACGGCTCGTCGGCGGCATGGCGCGTGCGAGAGAGGC
>JBAQHK010000188.1:0-2370 GCA_049288275.1 bacterium
TTCGGTCTTGCGCGGAGGCTGGCAGAGGCCTACTCAAGGCAGACGGGGTCGCGCGCCCTGCTCGAGCTCGTGAGCGCCTACAGCGGGTGGGGCACGAGCCAGATCGGGCGCAGGCGCGAGGCCCGAGATCTCGAGCAGCAGGCCGCGGCGGCGAGAACAGCCGGAGATCCCGATCAGGCGATAGTCCTGCTCGACCGGGCGATGAGGATCTACGACTCAATCGCCGACAAGCGATCGCTCGCGATCCTCTGGGGCACGCTCGGCATCGCTTACTGGGCCAAGGGCGATTACGAGGGCGCGGCCCGGCAGTACGAGAGCGCTCTTGCGGCAAGGCGAGCCATCGAGGACCGGATCCTTGAGGGCAGGACCCTGAACGGCTTGGGCAGCGCGAACTACCAGCTCGGGAGGCTGGAGGCTGCCACATCATACTACCGGCAGGCCATCGCCATAAGAACCGCCACCGGCGATAGCGACGGCCTCGCGACATCTCTGACCTACCTTGGCAATGCCTACATCGCCGCGGGACGCACCCTGGATGCCCGCACCACCCTGGAGCAAGCCCTTCCGGCGGTGGAGCAGACCGGCAACACCGGTCAACGTTACGAGCTGCTGACCAGTATCGCCAGTCTCAACGCCGAGATGGGAAGGATGACCAGCTCCAACGATGCCCTTGATGAGGCTCTCGAACTGGCGCAGGCCATGGGAGATCCCAGGCGCGAGATGATATGCCGCAACAACCTGGCCTTCAACTTCGCCATGGCCTACCGGTACGGCGAGTCCCTCGAGCAGCTGGAAGCGCTGAGGGTGCTCATGGAGGCGAATCCCGACCCCGAGCAGGCCATCTTCTTCCATCGCAACAGTGGAATCACCAATCTGCGCATCGGTGAGTTGGAATCTGCCCGTGACGACTTCAACACCCTGCTGGATTTGGGCGAGAAGCACCAGATGCCGCTCCCGCAGCTCGAGGCGCTGCTCAACCTCGGCCACGTCATGGAGGAGATGGAGCAGCCCGAAGAAGGCCTGGCCTACGCCGAGAGGGCCCTGGCCATGGCCGAAGAGGTCGGCAACCCGATAATGGCGCGCGAGGCCTTGGTGCTGGCGGGTCAGATCGAGCGGAACCTCGGGCGATACGAGAGCTCTGCCGCCAGGTGGACTGCGGCGTGGGCCAAGGATGCGGCAGACAGCCTCGAGGGCGGCATGGCGCGCGATCGAGTCGGCCTCGCCAGTGTCTACGCGCTTGCAGGCAGGCAGGAGGAGGCCCGCGAGATCCTGAGGGGCACCCGGCGGGCGGTGGAACTGACTCAGGACGGAGATCTCATTGTCGCCTCGGCTTTTTGCATGGGCCACACCTATGAGAAGACCCATCCGGAGAGCGCGCGCTTCTACTATGAGCGGGGCCTTGACCTGTTGGATGCGGCCCGCGCCGGCGTCGGCGCAGCCGAGGTCCGCACGAGCTATCTCGGGGGACTACGCCGGTCCTACTTCGAGGAAGTGGTCATTTACTATGCCGGCCTGGCCCGCAAGCATGACGCGAGCGGCAAGGCCGGCAGGGACGAGGCTGCCGAGTGGTCCGCGCTGGCCTTTCGCACCATGGAGCGCGCCAAGTCCAGGGGCTTGCTTGACCTGCTGGACGCTTCGGTCTCGGGCTCGACCTCGAGCGCCGAGGAGGCCTTGCTGGATTCCCTGTACGCCCTAGACCCGGGGTTGCCTGACTACGCCGAGCGCGAACGCAGACTCAAGGACCTCTACGCGGCGCTCCGGCAGGAGCGCGCGGCTTCGCTGGGCGCGGGTCGCTCCCAAACCGAGATAGTAGGTCCCGACGAGGTTCGCGAGGCTCTGCCCGGCGGGACGGCGCTCCTGGAATACGCCCTGGGGGACACCATGTCGCTGGTGTGGCTGGTGGATCGCGACGGCTTTAGCGTCCGCCCGCTGCCCAAGCGCGCGGCGATCGAGGACGCGGTGGCGCGCCTCAGGGACGCCATCGCTCATCCCATGATAGCCGATGACGCGCTTCGCCGGACGGCGCGCGAGATCTACGTGGCGCTGATCGCACCCCTCGACGACCGCCTGAAGAAGGCAAAGGACCTGGTGGTGGTTCCCGACGGGGTCCTCTTCGAGCTCCCCTTCGAGGTCCTGCTGAGCGCGGAGCCTCTGCCAGGCGCCGCATGGGGGGACATGCCCTACCTCGCGCGCCGGCATTCGATCACTTACGCCCCATCGGCGTCCACATACCTCGCCCTTGGCGGCAGGCCCGCACCCGGCGGCAAGGACCCCAAGGCCTTGACTGACCTCGTGGTGATGGGCGATCCCGACTACGCGCTGCTTGAGCCGCTGCCCGGCCTCAGGACGCAGCTTCAGCCCCTGCCGAAT
>JBAQHK010000189.1:0-4488 GCA_049288275.1 bacterium
GCTTCGGTATCCATTCGGGTGCTCCCTGTGCCAGGCCCAGGCGCTCTCGATGATGGCCTCCAATGTAGGATAGACCGGGCGCCACCCCAACACCGCGGCGGCCCTGGCCGAGCTTGCAACCAGCACCGCCGGGTCTCCCTTGCGTCTGGGCAGCATCTTGAACGGGATCCGCGTGCCGCTCGCCCTCTCCGACACCTTTATCACTTCGAGCACCGAGAAGCCCTTGCCGTTGCCCAGATTGATGCGATCGGACTTCCCCGCGCGCAACAGGCCCAGGGCCTGCTCGTGTGCCTGAGCCAGATCCTCGATGTGCACGTAGTCCCGAACACAGGTCCCGTCCTCGGTAGGATAGTCGTCGCCAAAGACGCTGACCTCAGCGTCGAGCCCGAGGGCCACCCGCAGGACATTGGGGATGATGTGGGTCTCGGGAGTGTGGTCCTCCCCGAGCCGCCCGGCCGCCCCTGCGGCGTTGAAGTACCGGAGGCAGACAGCCTTGAGGCCGTAGGCCCGTTCGGCGTCGTCCAGGATATGCTCGAAGGTCAGCTTGGTCTTGCCGTAGGGATTGATGGGCGCCTTGGGCAGGTCCTCGGTTATGGGCACAACGGCCGGCTCGCCGTAGACCGAGCACGACGAGGAGAAGACCAGCGACTTGACGTCGTGGCGGACCATGGCCTCCACCAGGTTCAGTCCGTTGGCCACGTTGTTGCGATAGTAGACCAGGGGCTCTTGGTAGGATTCGCCCGCGAGGGCGTTGGCCGCGAAGTGCATCACGAAGTCCGGCCTGAATGATCGAAAGACCTGGAAGAGGCAGTCCCGGTCGGCCAGATCGGCCTCCTCGAAGGCCGCCCCGGCGGGCACGGCCTCCCTGTGGCCCGCGGAGAGGTTGTCGAAGACCAGCACCTCGTAGCCCAGGGCCACCAGGCGGCCCGCTGCGACCGATCCGACGTAGCCGGCTCCGCCGGTGACAAGAACCCTGTAAGCCAAGCCTACCTCCTGCCGGCCATCCGACACACCCACCCCGGGCATGCCACGCCGGCCAAGGCAATCAGAAGCCTATACGCCGTTCGCCGTCCTGTCAAGCGCGCCCGCACAGCGCCCGGCAGCATGGCCGTCCCCCACCATCTCCTGACTATCCCAAAACTTATCGGCACCGGCCGCCGGACTCGTGAGCTGCGGCGGCAAGCGCCGCACCAGGCGCCGCGCCGGACGCTCACCGGGCCCCTTGTGATAAACCTTGACTTTTTCTAGATCGCTGTGGTAAGCTAGTACCAGTCTGAAAGAGTTAGCCCCATGCCTTGGCTCTACTGATCGTGGCTCCGTGAGGTGAGACAGGACATGGTGGAGATCACAAGAGACCGCGACTTCGCACAGAGAGTCGCCGGAGAGCACGGAGAAGCAAGCCTTCAGTATTCAGTAGCCAGGATCTACGGAAGACCGGATGAGACCCTGCGGCATGGCAAGGTCCAGACGTGGTATTATTTCGCGGACAGGGTCGCATTCGTGTTCGAGGGCAACGTGATCCAGAAGGTTGTGGATCTGCTGCCGAACTCATAGCTGAAGGATAGGATCGGGCTCTAGGCGGAATGAGGGTTTGCCTCATCCTCCCGGGGCTTTTTCATGCCCAGAAGGGGCAGCACGTCGTATAGCGAATCCACGACCGGCGCATCGGGCAGGCGGTTCCGGATCTCCTCCCTGGATACCAGACCCAACCTGGCGATGAACCTCACGCCGGCTTGCCTGGCGGCAAGCCCGTCCCTGACGCTGTCGCCCACGAACAGCACATCGGCCAAGTTGACACCGAAGGTGCGGGCCGCTTCTGCGAAGTGCTGGGGGCCCTTCTCGAAGCCCGGCCGGTAGCCCATCACCAGATCCACCACAAGCCCCCGCGACCGGAGCACGTCCCGTATCAGGCCCTCGTAGTTTCCGCTGGACAGGCAGACCTTGAGACCCCGACGCCTGAGCTCCGCCAACACGGGCAGGGCATCGGCAAAGAACCTGAAGCCCTTGAGGTGCCGCACCTTGTCGGCCTCGAACTCCTCGACCGTGGCCTGGTTCAGGCTGTTCCCCGGAAAGATGATCTCAATCTGCCTGCAAAAGGGCAGCCCGGTGGTCTCGATGTAGGCCCGGCGAGCCTGGGCCTCGGTCATACCGTAACGTGTCCGCAAGAGCCGGGCCGCCAGATCCACCAGATAGGGCATGGTGTCGGCGATGGTGCCGTCGAAGTCAAAGATCACAACTTCGGGTCGGCCGGCTGCCGGGCTGCGGTCGCGGTCTGACGTCACTCGGACCTCCTGGTGTTGCCTGCCCGGCGATACTAAGGCCCACCCGGCCCGGTGTCAAGCCACGCCTCGGTCCGGACTGAGCCTTCCGGGGCCGACTTGATCCGGCCGGCCCACCCACACCAGCCGTGGGGTAGTCTCGGCTCGGCAACCCTCGATTTTGGGGTTGACATTCACCAGACCTGAGGTATGATTGCTCGCGGGTTTTTTCTGTCCATGGGCCAGGCTTGGAGAGGAGGTGATAGAATGGGCGTAGTGGACCGAATCGAAGAGAAGACCATTGAGAGCGCGTTCGAGAAGATGGCTCAGATAGCCTCCCGGGGCTCTGAGGATGCGCTGCTCAAGGTGGTATCAGTTGTGGAGCGGATCACCACCAACGAGTATTGGTCCGGGATTATAAGGAGCGCGCGCCAGAAGTTCGAGGCCGGTCATCCCGGGGGCAAACTTGCCATGCGGTTCCTGCGGGAGATCAACCCCAAGGTTCGCAACAAGTTCCTGCGCAACCTCATAGTCAAGGAAGGCCTGATCGCTCCCAACAGGCGTCATCGCATAGCCAAGGCCGAAGGCTTCTTTCCTCCATCCCTGCTTGTTGTAAGCCCGACGATGAGATGCAATCTTAAATGTTATGGGTGTTACGCCGGCGATTACACCAAGAACGAGGATCTGCCGTTCGAGGAATTCGACAGGATAATCGAAGAGGGCAAGGACCTGGGAATCTACCTCTACATAGTCTCGGGCGGCGAGCCCTTTGTCTGGGATGGCCTGATAGACATCTTCGAGAAGCACGACGACTGCATCTTCCAGGTTTACACCAACGGATCGCTCCTGGATGACGCCATGTGCGAGAAACTGGTCGACCTGGGCAATGTGATCCCTTGCATCAGCGTGGAAGGCTTCGAGAAGGAAACGGACGAGCGAAGAGGACGAGGGACATTCCGCCGGATCACCGAGGCCATGGAGAGCCTCAACAGGCGCAATGCCCTTTTCGGCTTCTCCCTCACCGTGACCTCAAGGAACGCGGATTTCGTCACCAGCGACGAGTTCATCGACGAGTGGGTGAAGCGCGGCTGCTTCTTGGGCTGGGTCTTCACCTACGTGCCGGTGGGACGAGCGCCGGACGTCAGCTTGATGCCCACGCCCGAGCAGAGGCTCAAGGTCGGGGAGCGGGTGCGCTACTTCCGAGCCACCAGGCCGATCTTCATTGCCGATTTCTGGAACGACGGCGACTACGTCGGCGGATGCATCGCCGGGGGCAGGCGTTACCTTCACATAAACTGCCACGGTGACGTGGAGCCCTGCGTGTTCTGCCACTTCGCGGTGGACAACATCAAGGGCAAGAGCCTCAAGCAGGTGATCAACTCCCCGCTCTTCAAGAGCATCAGGGCCAAGCAGCCCTACAACCAGGATCACCGGATGCCCTGTATGCTTATAGATAACCCGCAGGTTCTGCGGCGGGTTATCGAGGAAACCGGGGCGCATCCGACCCACCCTGGGGCGGAGACGTTGGTGACCACGCTTGCGCCGCAGCTTGACCGTTACTCCGAGAGCCTCGCCGACTGCATAAGGACCAAGGACGAGGCCAAGAAGTCGGTGGCGAGCGCTGTCTGACGAATTCGATCCGGAAGGTAGGGGCCTGCACCGCAGGCCCCTTTCTCTTCGGGCGGAGGTGGAACTTTGAACCGATCGGCATCGACCGTTGCTGTGGTATCGGGATTCGCCCTGGCCACGCTGGCGGCAGCATGGGCGGCAGCGACACCCCCGGTTTACGGACACCCCCGGCTGGGCGAGATCGGCGTCCCTGTGGCAATGCTGGTCGGACTCTTGTGCGGCGTGGTCTTGACTCTGGCCAGGCCGGCCGGGCCGGCCACGCCGGGGCGCTGCTCAAGGACGGTGAGCCTTGCGCTCGTCGGCGCCGGGGCTTCGGCTGTGGCGGCGTACTTCTGCCTTTCCGGCCTCGAGGGACCCTACAGAGCACTCAGCGGAGACTTCCACGGAGCAGCGTTGTCCTCGGCCTTGGGGCTGGCGCTGGTGGCTGCCTCTCTCCTGGTCCCGACCTTCCTGGTGGGACGAGCGGCCGTGGTGGCGCTTCGTGAGACGCAGCCGGCGGTGACCTGGTTCTTGCTCGGCGCGGCGGCGGGCATCGTGGTGGCGGTTCATCTGGTGTTACCCACCCTGGGCCCGGGCGCGAGCATGGCGATCGGCGCGGCGG
>JBAQHK010000190.1:0-18324 GCA_049288275.1 bacterium
GACGAAGGCGCGCAGGATGTGGCGGGTGGCGCCGACGGGGGTCCCCAACGAGCGCAGCGCAAGCGAGCACGGTGGGGGTGGTCGGCGACAGGACCCGCCTTCGGGCGAGGGAAGGGCCGAGAGAGAGCCGGGCATTAGCGCCGAGGAAGGGCCGATTGCCCGTAGCGAATATCAGTACTCTGAGCGAAGGGCTTCGGCCCGACGAAGGCCGGCCCGAGCCCCCTCGGCCCGACGATGGCGCCGACTATGCGCTACGCCGACTTCCTTATTACGGTGCCCTCGGGCCGATCCTCGAGGAAGTAACCCCGCGCGGCAAGCTGGTTCCTCATGCTGTCAGCCGTCGCCCAGTCCTTGCCGGCCCGGGCGCGGCTTCGCTCATCTACAAGCTCCCGCAGATCCTGAGGCAAATCCTCCAAGCGAACGGTCTCGCCGCCGATCGAGCGGAAGATGCCCAGCACGTTGGACATCTCCTTGATCTTGTCCAGGGCGGCGGCGATCACCAGACGCTTGCCGGCGGTCTCGGGGCCCGCCTGAAAGAGATTGACGTCCCTTGCCATGTCGAAAATGTGGCCGATCGCGGCGGCGCTGTTCAGGTCGTCGTCCATCACGGCGCCCACCAGGTCCCGCTTGGCAAGGACACCCTTCCAGAACTCGAGGTCGGGCCCCGAAACCGCCTCCAGGGAGCCGGCAGGCCGCTCCGGGCCCAGGTAAGCCTCGGCCGCTCGGAAGGTGTTGCGCATCCTCGCCACGGCGCCCCGGGCGTCCGCCAGGCGCTCGCGGCTGAACTCCATGGGACTCCGGTAGTGCGACGTCAGCAGATAGAACCGAACCACGTCGGGTTCGAACTCCTTCAAGATGTCCTCTATGGTGAAGAAGTGCCCCGTGGACTTGGACATCTTCTCCCCGACCAGGTTCAAGAGTCCGTTGTGGGTCCAGAAGCGCACGAACTTCTGCCCGGTGGCCGCCTCCGACTGGGCTATTTCGTTCTCGTGGTGCGGGAAGATGAGGTCCTCCCCGCCGCCGTGGATGTCCACGGTGAGCCCCAAGTACTTCATCGACATCACCGAGCACTCGATCGCCCAACCCGGCCGCCCGCGCCCCCAGGGAGTCTCCCAGAAGGGCTCCCCCTCCTTGGCGCCCTTCCACAGGACGAAGTCCAGCGGGCTCTTCTTGTGCTCGCCCACCTCGATGCGCGCGCCGGCTCTGAGCTCGTCTATCTTCTTCTTGGAGAGCCGCCCGTAGGCCGGGAACTTGGCTATCTCGTAGCAGACGTCGCCGCCCGCCTGGTAGGCGAAGCCCTTGGCCTCCAGCTTGGAGACCAGGTCCACCATCTCCTTTATGTGCTCGGTCGCCCTTGGGTGAACGGTCGCCCGCTTGATGTTGAGCATGTCCGCAAACTTGAAGTACTCCTGGGTGTAGCGCTCGGCGACCACCTTGAAGTCCACGCCCTCGGCGGCGGCCCGGGCGATGATCTTGTCGTCCACGTCGGTGAAGTTCTGGACGTAGGTGACCTCGTAGCCCTTGTACTCGAGATAACGCCGGATCACATCCCCGTTGACAAACGCCAGCATGTGACCCACGTGGGGCCTGTCCTGCACGGTCATGCCGCACATGTACATGCCGACCTTGCCGGGCGCGACCGGCTCGAAGTCCTTCTTCTTGGCATCGAACGTGTCGTGGATTCTTAAGGTCACTCCCGTCCTCCTAGTCTCCTTCTGCGCTCGGTCGGAGGCTCGGCTCCGGCTCAGAACCCCACCCGCCTCCGCATCAATCCCTCTCCCTCGCCACCCCGACGTAGGGCCGAGGAAGGGCCGACTGCCCGTAGCGAATATCAGTACTCTGAGCGAAGGGCTTCGGCCCGACGATGGCCGTGAACGAAGCGCCTGCCGCACGAGCCCCTCTGAGCGAAGGGCTTTCGCCAACGAGGCCCCGCATCATGAGCCGGCAAGCCACCGCTCCGGGCGGGTCCTGTCGCCGATTACCCCCGGCGTGCTCGCTTGCGCTGCGCTCGTCGGGGGGCCCCCATCGGCGCCACCCGCCGCGCTAGATTGCCCATCTCGCGGGTTCGGTCCCCGTCCAGCCTCTCGCCGGCCATGCCGCCTCGGCGGATGTAGCTGCCAACTATCAGGCCGTCGGCCAGGCGCAGGAAGTCCTCGGCGTTCGAGGGCTCGGCCCCGCTTCCCACCAGGATCGGCACGCCGAGGCCGGCGCCTTTGAGGCTGGCCCTGACGGTCTCGAGATCGTCCATCGCCGGAGGCCGGCCGGTCCGCGGGCCGGTGACTATCACCGCGTCGGCCCGGCCCCGCTCCACCGCGTCCAGCGCGTCCTCGCCAAGCGTCGTAGGGCCAAGCGGGCGAGCGTGCTTGACCATGATGTCCGCCAGGATCAAGGCGTCCGGAGCGATCGCCTCCCGCCGCCGCGCAACCCTTCCGGGCCTGCCCTCCACCAGCCCCTCGCTGGTGACGAAGGCCCCGACCAGGACATTGACGCGAATGAACTCGCACCCGCACGCTCCGGCAATCGCCAGCGCGCTCTCGGCGTCGTTGCGCAGCACGTTTATCCCCGTCGGGATCTTCACCGCCTTCTTGACCTCCGCGGCCACCACCGCCATCGCCGCCACGGTCTCCGCGGCTACCCGTCCGGTCAGGAAGGGAATGTCGCCGTAGTTCTCGATTATGAGCCCGCCGAATCCCGCCCCGGCCATCATCCGCGCCTCTTCGACGGCGCCGGTCACCACGCCCGCCAGCCCACCCCGGTGAGCGGGGCTTCCCGGCAGCGCCCTGAGATGTATCACTCCCAGCAGGATTTTGCCCCCGCCGAAGGTGTCCTCGAAGCTCCTCACGCGCCCTCCCCTGGTTACAGCGAAGCCGCCTTGCGCGCGTCCAGCGTCTTGACGGTCTGGGTTATCAATCTCACCGCGTTGTCGTAGTCGTCCCTGTAGATAATCCCTATGTGGCTGTGGATGTAGCGGGTCGGCACGCCTATCACCAGCGAGGGCACCCCCGCTCTGTTCATGTGGATCTTGCCGCTGTCGGTCCCGCCCTTCTCGATCGATGAGAGGTGATAGGGGATCTTGTGCTTGGCGGCGACATCGATGGTGAGATCCAGGAGGTTGCGATTGGGTATCATGCTCCGGTCGTAGACGCAGATCGCCGGCCCGGCCCCCAGGGCCTCCTTCTCCTCGGCCGGGAACCCCGGGGTGTCGTGGGCGATCGAGACCTCAACCGCGAAGGCGACGTCGGGATCCACCACGGCGGCGCTTGTGGTTGCGCCCCTCAGGCCCACCTCCTCCTGCACCGTCCCCACGGCCGAAACCGAGTTGGGATGGCGCTCCTTGGCAAGCCGCCTAAGCACGTCGATCATCATGGCGCAGCCGATCCTGTTGTCCCAGGCCTTGGCCAGATAGGTCTTGGGATTGCCCATCATCATGAAGGGGCTCCAGGGAACAACCGGGTCGCCCACCCTGATCCCGAGGCTCTTCTCGACGTCGAATCCCCGCGTGGCGCCGACGTCTATGTGCATGTCCTTTATCTCCATCACCTTCTTGCGCTCTTCGTCGTCCAGCTCGTGGGGTGGCTTGGACCCCACAACGCCCACCACCTCGCCCTTCCGGGTTCTCACTACCACCCGCTGGCCGAGGATCACCTGGCTGAACCAGCCGCCTATGGGCAGGAACTTGAGGTAGCCTTCTTTGGTGATCTGCTTCACCAGGAAGCCCACCTCGTCCATGTGCGCCGCGAGCATTATCCGTGGGGCCTTGGCCGCGCCGTCCTTCCTGCATATGATGCTGCCCAGCCTGTCGTAGGAGACCTTGGCCAGCGGCTTCATGTGCTTCTCCATGGCCTTGGCCACGTCCTTCTCGTAGCCGGAGATGCCCGTGATCTCAGTGAGCTCCTTGAACAGACGTTCGGTGGAATCCATCAGGTCAGCCTCCAATCCCTGGTTGCGCGGGGACGCCTCGCTTGAAGCCGTGGGCAGCGATCCGGTCCACCACCTGCTCGAAGGTCACTCCCCTTGCCCTGGCGCCCATCGGCACCAGGCTGGTCTCCGTCATTCCCGGTATGGTGTTGATCTCCAGGCAATAGGCGACGCCGTCGGGCCCGAGCCTGAAGTCCACCCGCGCGAAGCCTTCACACCCGCAGGCCGCGTAGGCCTTGAGCGAGTCGGCCTGGATCGAGGCGCTGAGCCCTGCGTCAATCGCGGCCGGGCACTGGTAGTCGGTCATGCCCTTGGTGTACTTGCGCTGGTAGTCGTAGAACCCCTGCTTGGGCTTGATCTCCACAATAGGATAGACCTCTTCGCCCACTATCGGCACGCTCAGCTCTCTGCCGGCTATGTACTTCTCGAATACTACGCCCCGCGAGTATCTCAGGGCAAGGCTTACCGCCGGCCCTATCTCGTCCTCACCTTGGGCAATGGTGAGCCCTATGCTTGAGCCTTGGTCAACCGGCTTCACCACCACCGGCAGGCCCAGCGCCGCGACCGCCCGGTCGCGCGGCCACGCGACCGCCCCGTCGGCCACCAGATACGCCCACGCCGGGGTGGCGACGCCGTGGTAGCCCAGTATGATCTTGGTGGCCGCCTTGTCCATGCAGATTGCGCTCGCGCGGACCCCCGAGCCGGTGTAGGGCTTTCCCGCCAGCTCCAGCAGCGCCTGGATCCGGCCATCCTCACCCTCACCGCCGTGAAGCGCGAGAAAGACCACCTCGGCTCCGGCCAGTTCCCGAGACGCCGCGAGCGCCAGAGCGCCGCGCCCCGCGCCGGGGTTGAGATCGTAGGTGGCGACCGTGTGGCCGGCCGCCGCCAGCCCCCGGGCAATGGCCTCCCCGCTCTTCAAGGATATCTCACGCTCGGTTGAGCTGCCGCCCATCAGAACCAGGACAACCACGTTTGCCTCCCAGGGTGATTGAAGCGCCGGGCCGCACGGACCGGACCGGCCGGCGATCGCGGTCCCGCCTGTCCCACCGGCCCCGGTCGATGAGACGAGCTGACCCGAGACTATCCGACCTCCACGAGCACGGCGGCGTGAGCCTCCATCGCCAGGCCCTCTCCCACCGGCCCGGTGCCTTCGGCGGTCTTGGCCTTGACCGACACGCTCTCGGTCGGGATCCCCAGCGCCTCCGCGATGCGGCTGCGCATGGCATCTATGTGGGGCGCGAGCTTCGGCCGCTCGGCCACCACGGTGGAGTCTATGTTCTGAACCCTGCCCAGGGGCGCCACCTTTTCCCGAACGCGGCTCAACAGCTCCACGCTGGCAATGCCCTTCAAGTCAGGATCGGAGTCCGGGAAGTGGGAGCCTATGTCACCCAGGCAGCAGGCTCCCAGTATCGCGTCGATTATGGCGTGAATCAGCACGTCGGCGTCGGAGTGCCCCCACAGCCCTCGGAAGAAGGGTATCTCGACCCCGCCTATGACCAGCTTTCTGCCCGGGACCAGCCTATGTATGTCGTATCCCGTCCCGATCCTGACCAAACTTTATCACCCCCGAGTGGTGCCTGAGCTGCGAGTCTCTGCCATGATCGGCCACTTGCTGGCTGCCGGCCTCCTTCGGACCCTCCCTGCGCGGTGGCCTGGGACGCTCACGGCCCCGGTCGCGCCTGCGCTCTCTCGGCTGATCCCCCGGGGCTCCCCGCGGGCGGTCCCGCCGGTTACCGCGACCCTGGCCGCGACCTTCCTCGCCCGAGCGCTCCCTGCGGGGCTCCCTGGCTTGGCCGCGTCCCTGATCCCTGCCGGGCTCTCCGCCCGGTTCTCCACCCGGCTCTCTACCCGGCGCCCGCGGAGGCCGCGGAGGCCGCCCCGCGACGGCTCCATCGCCGGCCCCGGCCATGCCGCGCCGGCGCGGTCTGCGCCTTCTGTGTCGCCCGCGTCCCTCTCGTCCCTCGCGTCCCTCTCGCCCTTCTCGCCCTTCTCTTGCCCCACGCCCGGCACGGCCTCCCTGGTCTACGGCCGAATCGATCCTTGCCTTTATCTGGTCGGCAAGGAAGTACTCGAACATCGGCAAGTCCTCGGGAGCCGTCATCTTGAGGTTGGCATAGCTTCCCACCGCCACCGCGACTTTGATCCCGGCGCTCTCCAGGAGCGCCGCGTCATCGGTGGCCTCCGTCTTCTGCGCGCCCGCCTGCTGATGCGCGTTCATGATGAGATCGTAGCGGAAACACTGCGGCGTCTGGGCAAGCCACAGGAGCCTCCTGTCAAGAGTGCCCACGATGTCCCCGCTCTCCACGCGCTTCACGGTCTCTTTGGGCGGCACCGCGGTTATGGCCGCTCCGGTCTTCTGGGCAGCGTCCATCACCCTCCTTATCAGGGTCTCCGACACCAGCGGCCGCACCGCGTCGTGCACCAGCACGGTCTCGGTCCCGGGCTTCAGGGCCTTGAGGCCGTTGAAGACCGATTCCTGGCGCGTCTCGCCGCCGTAGACGATCGCGTGGACCTTCTTGTAGCCGTATTCCTCCACTATGTCGTCTCTGACCCAGTCGATCGCGTCCCTGGGCACTACGATAACCATGTAGTCCACAAGCTGCGTCTTCTCGAACACGTCCAGGGTGTATGCGATTATCGGTCTGCCCGCGATCTTGACGAACTGCTTCCTCGCCGTCGCGCCCATGCGCTTGCCTTCTCCGGCGCCCACTATCACTGCTGCTACCATGTGCGTTTCTCCGTATTGATGTTTGCCTTAGCGGCTCCCGCCTCACCTATCTCGGTCTGGCGAAAATCATTCTGCCGACCGACGTCTGGAGCACGCTGGTTATGACCACGTCCACCGTGCGGTTGAGCATGCCGCTGCCGCCCTCCACCACCACCATGGTCCCGTCGTCCAGATAACCCACGCCCTGGTCCGCTTCCTTCCCGCGCTTGGTGATCCGGACGGTGATCTCCTCGCTGGGGAGCACAACGGGCTTCAGGGCGTTTGCCAGCTCGTTGACATTCAAGACCGTAATGCCGTGCAACTCCGCAACCTTGTTGAGGTTGAAATCGTTGGTGATTATCTTGGCGTGCCTGAAGCGGGCGAGCTTGACCAGCTTGGCGTCCACGTCGTCGCCGGTGCCGGGGTCGTGCTCGTCCACCGCAACCTCGAGGTCCTTTCTCAACTGCATCCTGCGCAGGATCTCCAGCCCCCGCCTTCCCCGGTTGCGCTTGAGGGGATCGGCGGAGTCGGCGATCTGCTGAAGCTCCGCCAGCACGAACTTCGGGACGATGATCCGGCCCTCTATGAAATGGTTCTCGCAGATGTCCGCAATTCGCCCGTCGATGATCACGCTGGTGTCCAGAATCTTGGCCGACGCCTCCTCGCCGTGGCGCCGGGAGGCGAGCCTCAGGTCGCCCCGCTTCTTGATTCCCACCACCGTTCCCAGGTAGCCCAGGATCAGGGCCATGAAGACCACCACATAGAGTTGCGCGGAGGGATTCTTGGCTATGGTGGGGATCCGGATCACAACCATGGATATCAGGAACGCCACCACCAGCCCCAGTATCAGGCCCAGCACCCCCGCAAGAATCTCCCGCCCGGACTGCTTCTCCAGCCTGATCTCGCCGTAGATGATCGCCGCCCCGCCCACGAAACCTATCGCCAGCCCCAACCAACCCACCCAGTGGGGAAGCGAGTAGGCGCTCGAAAAGATCCTGGGTAAGTAGTATCCCGCCAAACTGAAGAGCCCCAGGAAGACTATCCGTATTGCCAGCACCTCTTCTTCTCCCTCCCGGACCACCCGCTTCGCGGCGCGCCACCCGGAAATTCCCGGCGTGGGCCGGCGCCGTCAGAAGATCTCTATGGTGGTGTACCGCTCCGGGTGCTCCTTGATGTCCTTGATAAGCTCGTCCAGGTCCCTGACCGTCGCCTCAAGGTCCTGGTGGAGCTTCTTCTCCTTCAACAGCGCGCCCAGCGTTCCCTCTCCCCTGTCCAGGCCGGCCGCGAGGGACTGCAGCACCGCCGAAAGGGAATCCAGTCGAGCCGCCGCCCGGGCGAACCTGTCCAGCCCCTCGGCCAGAGACTGCTTCCTGCCGCCCAAAATCTCGTTGAGATTCTCCGAGGCCGCGCGCGCGCTTCCCGCGGCCTTCCTGACGTCATCGCGGTTCTCCCTCAGGATCGCCAGGATCTCGTCGGCCATCGCGTTCAGCTTCGCCAGGCTCTCGCCCAGGCTCTGCTCCTCCGCCACCGGCTCCAGGGCCTTCCTCAGGGTCTGCGAGAGCGCCTTGATTTCGCTCACCACGTCTTCCATCACCACGGTCATCTCGGTGAGTCCGGCCTTGTACTTGCCCTCGACGGTCGACCCCGCCGGCAGCACCTCGGCGGCGGAACCCGCCCAGATGTACACGAACTTCTCGCCCATCAGCCCTATGCTCCTGATCTCGATCGAGCAGTCCCTCTTGAGCCTGGCCTTCTCGTCTATCAAGAGATCGGCCCTCACGCGATCCCCTTCCAGGGCGATGGTCCCGACCTTGCCCATCTCAAGGCCGGCAACGGTCACCGGGTCGCCCGGATTCAGGCCCCCGACCTCGGTGAAGTACACCGAGTAGGTGACCCACCTTCGGTTCATCCGGAACTCCCCGATCCAGGCGATGCCGAGAATCAGGATCACCGCGGCCATGATCACTGCGATTCCCACCCTGACGTCCGTCGATCGTTGGCTCATCAGCACACTCCTCGAGCGTTCCTAATGCACCGATATCGGGCCCTCGGCCCTGCCCTCGATGAACTGCCTTATCGTCCCGTCGCGAGTCCGCATGATCTCCTCCGGAGTGCCCTCGAAGACGATCCGGCCATCGTGCAGCATCGCCAGCCGGTCCCCGATGTGGTAAGCGCTCTTCATGTCGTGCGTAACCGCGATCGACGTGATCTTGAGGGTCTTCTGAAGCGTCCTTATCAACTGGTTGATCACGTCCGCCATTATGGGATCTAGCCCAGTGGTGGGCTCGTCGTAGAGCACGATCTCCGGGTCCATCGCTATCGCCCGCGCCAGCCCGACGCGCTTCTTCATCCCGCCGCTGAGGTCCGAAGGCCGCGCGTCCTCGATGTCCGCCAGGCCCACCAGCGCCAGCTTCTCCGAAACCCGCACCCTTATCTCCTCCTCGCCCAGATCGGTGTGCTCCGAGAGCCCCAGGCCCACGTTCTCCCACACCGAGAGCGAGTCGAACAGGGCCGATCCCTGAAACAGCATCCCGAACTTCTTCCGGAACTGATAGAGATCTTTACCGTCTATCGCGGTGATGTCAACCCCGTCCACCAGGATCCTGCCTGAGTCAGGCTTCATCAGCCCGATTATGTGCTTCAGGAGCACGCTCTTGCCGCAGCCGCTCCTGCCTATCACCACCACGGTCTCGCCCCGCTTGATGTTGAGATCCACGCCCTTGAGGACCTCGCCGCCTGCGAACGCCTTCCTCAGGCCCTGTATCTCGATCATGCGCTTACCCTTCGGCAGGCCACGCCCGCCGGGCTTTCCGCCTGCAACAACTTAACCCATGAGCACGCCTCTGAAAAGCAGAGACGCGAGAATGTAGTCGGTGATAAGGATCAAGAGACACGACCAGACCACCGCCCTGGTGGTCGCAATCCCAACGCCCTCCGCGCCGCCCGTGGTCCTCATGCCGTGGTAGCAGCCCATCAGCGCTATGATCCCCCCGAAGAAGACCGCCTTGATCAGGCCGTTCAAGACATCGCTGACGTGGAAGAAGAGCTTCAGGCCTGTGAAGAAGGTGTGGGTGCTGACATCCAGGCCCGCTATGGCGACCACCCACGCCCCGACGATCGCGATGAAATCAGCGAAGATCGTGATCACCGGGAGCATGACGAGCGCCGCCACGAGCCGCGGGGCCACCAGATAGCGTATGGGGTCTATCGCCAGGGTCTCCAGGGCGTCTATCTGCTCGGTGACCTTCATGGTGCCGAGCTCCGCGGCGATCGACGCGCCGACCCGTCCGCCCACCACCAGCGCGGTCAAGACCGGGCCGAGCTCGATCACAACCGACTTGCCGATCACCGTGCCCAGGTAGCGCATCGGCACGTAATCCTGGAACTGATAGGCCGCTTGCACCGCGGACACGCCGCCGGTGAAGACCGACGTCACCAGCACCAGGGGCAGCGAGCCGATGCCCACCCGCAGCATCTGCTCCGCCACGAGCTTCTTCTCCCGCACCGCCGCCGGAATCGCCCTGAGGGCGGCGGCCAGGAGGACGAAGGCCGCGCCCACGTCGGCCAGTGAGGACACCAGGCTCGCGCCGACATACCTAACTGTGTCCATATCTTCCCGGTGGCCTACTCGGTCCCCGCCCTGGCCTTGTCTTCGAAGCGGGTGTATTCGTCGAAGAAGACCAGGTCGACCTTGCCCGTGGGCCCGTTTCGCTGTTTGCCCACAATGATCTCCGCCTTGCGCCTGTCCTCGGCGGACTCCGCGGCGTCCATCGCCTCCGGCGATCCGTCGCCGGCAACCTTGTAGAGGAAGGGTCGATAGATGAACAGCACCACGTCCGCGTCCTGCTCGATCGCCCCCGACTCGCGAAGATCGGAGAGAATCGGGCGCTTCTCTTTGCGCTCCCGCTGCTCCACCGCACGCGACAGCTGGGAAAGCGCCATCACCGGGATGTTGAGCTCCTTGGCAAGCGCCTTCAGCGATCTGGAGATGTGGGATATCTCCTGCTGCCTGTTCTCCGCGCGCTGATGGCCCCTTATCAGCTGCAGGTAATCCACCACCACGAGCCCCAAGTCCACCTCCGCCTTGAGCCTGCGGGCTTTGGCGCGCATCTCCAGCACGTTGAGATCGGGGCTGTCGTCTATGTATATGGGCGCGTCGTGAAGGGTGCCCGCCGCGCGCGTCAGCTTGCCCCACTCGGTCTTCCCCACGAACCCCGTTCTCACGCTGTGCGCCTTGACCCGAGCCTCGGAGCACAGCACCCGGAGCATCAGCTGCTCCTTGGTCATCTCCAGGCTGAAGACCGCGACCGGAGTCTTGTGCTTGATCGCGACGTGCTGGGCGATGTTCAGGGCGAAACTGGTCTTGCCCATCGACGGGCGCCCGGCGATCACGACGAAATCTCCCGCCTGAAAGCCCGCGGTCATGGTGTCCAGGTCCTTGAAGCCCGATTCCAGCCCGGTAACGTACCGCTTCTGCTGGTAGAGCTGCTCCACCAGCTCGAAACTGTCCTTGACGATGTCCTGCATGGCGACGAAGCCCTGGCGCAGCTTGGACCCCGAGATCTCGAAGATCCGCCGCTCGGCCCGGTCCATCAACTCCGCAACCTCAACCTGGCCGTTGTAAGCGTCGCTGACGATCTCGGTTGAGGCCTGTATCAGCCTTCTCAGGGTGGACTTCTCCAGAACGATCTTGGCATGGTACTCCACGCTCGCCGAGGTGGCCACGCTCCCGAGGAGCGTCTCCAAGTAGGTCACCCCGCCCACGGCTTCCAGATTCCCGTTCTTGCGGAGCTCCTCGGTCAGCGTTATGAGATCGACGGCTTCGTTCCGGTCGTACAGGGTGATCATGCAGCTGAAGATTCTGCCGTGCTGATTGGAGTAGAAGCACTTCTCGTCTATTATCTCAAGAGCCCTGCCGATGGCGTCCCTGTCCAGGAGCATCGCTCCCAGGACCGCGCTCTCGGCATCGAGCGCCTGAGGCGGCAATTGCTCAATTCCGGTTCGTACCTGCGCCATCTTTCCTCACCCCTCGAATAGGGAGGTCCAGCAATCTCATCACTCTCTTGATGTCCTCCCAAACCAGCTTCTTGCTGTCCGGATTCCTGAGACAGGCCGCCGGATGATACGTTGGAACCACCTTGATGCCCTTGTAATCGCAGGTCTGCCCGCGCATCTCAGCCATCGGCCGGAGCTGCCCGGTCAGGGTCTGGGTCGCGGTATTGCCCAGGGTGCAGATCACCTCCGGCCGAATGCTCTCGATCTGCTGCTCGAGATAGGGCATGCAGGATGCGATCTCGTCGGGATCGGGGACCCGGTTGCCGGGAGGCCGGCACTTGACCACGTTGGCTATGTAGACCTCGCCCCTCGAAAGCCCCATGGCCTCGATTATCTTGGTCAGAAGCGCTCCCGCGCGCCCCACGAATGGCCGGCCCTGGGCGTCCTCGTCCCCGCCCGGTCCCTCGCCCACGAACATCAGCCTCGCCGAGGGGTTGCCCTCGCCGAAGACCACGTTGGTTCTCGTCCGGCCGAGATCGCAGCCGCGGCAGTTGCCCACGGCAAGAGCCAGCTCCGCTATCGCGGAAGGCGCCCCGGCCGCCGCATGAGTTTGGCCGGCAGCTCCGCCGGCGGAGCCATCGGCCGGCCGCTCCGCGGCCTTGTCCGCCGCCGCAAGCCACCAGGAGCCGCCCCCGGCCTCTGCCAGCACAATCTCTCTCACCCCGGAGACTTCCAGCATCGTGAGATAGTTCCGCAGTTGCGCGCGCAACTCCGCGCCATCGACGGCAGCGAGATCCTGTTCAGCCATCAGTGCTCCCTCTTCGGCTTGCGCTCGCCGCTGCCGCTGCAGCCCAGAAGACCCGCGATCGCGTCGAAGACCTTCTCCGCAAACTCCAGCTTGCCGGCCAGGGGAAGCTCTTCCACGCGCCCGTCACGATGAATCAGGTGCCCGCGGTTCATGTCCGATCCGAAACCCGTGCCCTCGTTGAGAGGGTTGTTGACCACCACCAGGTCGAGATTCTTCTCCCTGAGTTTGCGCTTGCCGCCGGCCAGCTCGTCCTCGGTCTCCAGCGCGAATCCCACGACCACCCGCCGGCCCTTCTCGGCCGCCAGGCCCTTGAGGATGTCCTCGGTAGCGGTGAGATTGAGAGCCAGCTTGCCCTGCCTCGCGAGCTTCCCCGGCAGGACTTCATCCGGCCTGAAATCGCACACCGCGGCGGCCATCACCAGGCAGTCCGCGTCGCGCCACTCCCGCTCGACGGCCTCGCGCATCTGGCGGCCGGTCTCGACATCGATCACTCGTACGCCGGCGGGCCGAGCCACCTCGGCGGGGCCCAAGACCAGCACGGTCTCAGCGCCCATTCGGCGCGCCGCCCGTGAGAGCGCCGCCGCCATCTTGCCGCTCGAGCGGTTGGAAATGAACCTCACGGCGTCGAGGGGCTCGCGGGTGGGCCCCCCGGTCACGACCACCTTCCGGCCGGCGAGCTCACCGCCGCGGCCCGCCGCGTCGGTGATCGCGGCAAGCACGGTCTCGGTGGAGGCCAGCCTGCCCTGGCCCTCCTTGCCGCACGCGAGCCACCCGGTCTCAGGCTCCACAAGGATGTACCCCCGCTCGCGCAGAGTGGCAAGGTTGGCCTGGACCGCGGGGTTGAGATACATGGCCTCGTTCATCGCCGGCGCCACCACCACCGGCGCAGTCGAGGCCGCGACCACCGTTGAGACCAGGTCGTCGCATATGCCGCAGGCGATCTTGCCGATGATGTTCGCCGTAGCCGGCACCACCGCGACCACGTCCTCGTCCTGGGCAAGCTCAATGTGGATCGGCCGCTTGGTGCCCGTCTCCCAGAGGTCCACTCGCACTTCGCGTCCGGTCAAGGCCCGGAAGGTCGCCGGAGCCACGAGCTCCGTGGCGTTCCTGGTCATCGCCACCGAAACCTCGGCCCCCGACTGCACCAGCCGGCTTGCCACCTCGGCGGCCTTGTACGCGGCCACGGAGGACGTCACACAGATAAGTACCTTCATTTGGCCTCGCTCTGGAGACCGACCAGCTCGCGCCACGAAGTCCCCGCCAAGAGCCGTTCGCGCTTCAGGCGCTCCGCGCCCACGACGGCCTGCATCTTTGCCACCGCCGCCTCGACGGTATCGTTGGGGACAACGTAGGTGTATCTGGCGATGTACTCCATCTCGCCCATCGCGTTCTGCATCCTGAGCCTCAGGGCTTCCTCGCTCTCGCTTTTCCTCCCGCGCAGGCGCTCCTCGAGCACCCGGAACGAGGGGGGAACGACGAAGATCGAGACCGCCGAAGGATAGCGCTCCATCACCTGGACGCCTCCCTGGACGTCGATGTCCAAGAGGACGCTCAGGCCCTCGGCCATCCGCTGGTCGAGATACTCCTTGGGAGTGCCGTAGAGCTCGTCGTGGACCCGGGCCCACTCGGCGAACTCCCGCCTGGCTTTCATTTGCTCGAACCGGTCTCGGGAGATGAAGAAGTAGTCCTTGCCGTCGGTCTCGGTCGCTCGCGCCTTCCGCGTGGTCGCGGATATCGAAAAGGCAAGTCTCGCATCACGCTCCATCAGCCCGTGACAGAGAGTCGTCTTCCCGACACCCGACGGTCCCGACACCACTATCGGAAACGCGATCGCGTCCTCCCGCGGCTGGCTCATCCTACTCACCGTGGTTCCCGTTGGACTTGTCCAGCCTCTGGGTAATGGTCTCCGTCCCGATGGCGGAAAGCACAACGTGATCGCTGTCCATGACTATGATGGCCCTGGTGCGCCTCCCCTCTGTTGCGTCAACAAGCTTGCCCTTCTGAACCGCCTGGCTCTTGAGTCTCCTGGTGGGTGATGAGCCGGGGGTTATGATCGCGACGATCTTCTCGGTCGCCACTACGTTCCCGAAGCCTATGTTGATCAAACGCCCCTTCAAAGTACTACCTCCGTTCATCTGCTCGCTGCTTCGGTTGCTTCGGTCACTTGGGTCACTTCCGCTCACTCAAGGTCACTCCACGTTCTGAACCTGCTCGCGTATCTTCTCCAGCTCTTCCTTCACGATAACCACGTTCTGGGATATCCCCGCGTCGCCCGCCTTGGATCCGATGGTGTTGGCCTCGCGCCCCATCTCCTGCAAAAGGAAGTTGAGCTTCCGTCCCACGGCGCCGCCTTCTCTCAGGTAGTCGACGAAGTTCCTGCAGTGGACCCGATAGCGGACGCACTCTTCGGTGCAGTCAGCCCGCTCGGCGATGAGCGCCACCTCCTGCACCAGCAGGGCCTCGCTGAATTCGCCCTTCTCCGCCAGCTCCGCCAGCCTCGCCTTGAGCCTCTTTCTCACCTCCTCCACTCGCTGAGGCGAGCGCTCCTCGATCTCGTCCACCGCGGAGAGCGTGAGATTGACCCGCGCCTCGAGATCGCGCGCGATGGCGTCTCCCTCTCGCCCCTTCATCTCCACCAGGTCATCGAGCGCGATCGCAAGCGCCTCCCTGGCTAAGAGGAAAGCCTGCGACGGCTCCCACTCCTTGACTTCCTTCTTCATCAGGTCGGGCAGAGCCGCGAAGGTCCCCACGTTGATGTCCCCGGCGAGATTGTAGGTCTCCTTGAGCGTGGTCAAGAGCCTGTGGTAGACGTCGGCGACGGCCTTGTCCAGGACTATGGTCTCGGCAAGACCGGCCTCTTCCCAGGTGACGGTGAGGAGAATTCTGCCGCGGGATACGCGCGCCTGCACCAGCTTCTTTATCTCGTCCTCGAGCGGCGCAAGGAATCGCGGAAGTTTGGCGACCAACTCGAGAAAGCGGTTGTTGAGCGATCGGAGCTCTACGGTGACCCTCACCCCCTTCTCTTCGATCTCGCCCCGACCGTAGCCGGTCATGCTCCTGATCAACGCGCAACCCCGCAACGCTGGAATATATGTAATGTATGTGGTGACGAAAAAGAGATCCGCCCTCGCACACCTGTCCCGAAGAGGATAACCCCAGGGAAATCCTTAGTCAATCGGTTTGCTGCCGAGGTTTCCGGGCCTACCGACGGCCCTCACCGGGCCGGCTCCCGCGGGCTACCAGCGCTTCCGCCACCACAGGTAGGCCACGCCCATCACCGAGGCCGCAGCGAGCCCCATTATCATCCAGAAGGACCGCGGCGCGTCCTGGCTCAAGGGCAGCACCACGTTCATGGAGAAGATGCTGACCACCAGGGTCGGCACCATGATGCCGATGGTGATGATGTTCAGGGTCTTCACCAGGACGTTGATGTTGTTGCTCACTATCGAGGCCCGGGCGTCCATCAGGCTCGCCAGAATGTTGGAGTAGATCTCGGCCTGGCGATAGCACTGGCCGTTTTCGATGTAGGTGTCCTCCAGGAGCTCCTGCTCCTCGGTGGAGAAGCCGAACTTCGCGGCGTTCAATCGCAACTTGTCCAGGAGCAGGCTGTTGGAGTTGATGTAGTTGAGATAGTAGACCAGGCTCTTCTCCAGGGTGAAGAGGTTGATGAGGTAACGGTTTTCCATTGCGCGGTTGATCTTGTCCTGCATCTCGTCCGAGATGTGGCTTATCACCTTGAGATGCTCGAGGAAGTGGAAGATCGACCGATAGATGATTCGCAGCATCACGTAGGCCGGGGTTTCGGCGCGCATCGGCAGCGCCCCGTCGAAAATCGGCACGTCCTCGGAGATCACCACCACCAGCCGGTCCTTGAAGAGGAAAAGCCCGGTCGAGGCCACTTTGAAGACGAACTGGTCCTTGTAGGAGTAGCTCTTGGGGCGCTTGAAGATGATCGCCACGTGCTCGGGCTCCACCTCGAGCCGCGACAGCTCGTCGGGGTCGAGGGCGGATGCCAGGGTGTGCTCGTCTATCTTCAGGGTGTCTATGAGATAGCGCTTCTCGGTCTCATCGGGGTTGATGTAGAGATGGACCAGGCCCTCGCCGTCGGTGGTCTCCTTGAGCTTCTGATCCACGACGTTCAAGAACTTGTGCACAGCCGGTCACCTCCGCGTGCCGCAATACTACGGTCGGCCACGGCAATAGCGCGTCCCACGGCCGACCTTCGGATTGTCCCACGTAGATGTATTATGGCACGCTCGGTGTTTCGGGTCAACCGCTGAAAGCACTATGCGGCAGAACCAGTCCACCAGTCACTCCCCACGGGAAACCGCTTGAAACACGCCTCAGCATCTGCCATAATCGCGCCCATGGAATGCCGAGCTGTCTGCGGGCAGCTACTAGCTCAGACCGGCCGCTGCCTCGCTCCACAGCCCGAGCGCACCCTGAGGTCCCATTGGTCATCCACGGAACACAAACCGGAGGACACCCATGCTCACCAAGCGCGCAAGAACTGCCTCTATCGTGGTGTTTGTCCTGATGCTCGCTTTCGTTGACTGCGGCGACGACTCGCCCACGGGACCGCTGAACACAGCTCCTACGGCCTCCTTCACCGTGAGTTCTGGGTCAGGCACGACTGAGACGGTGTTCCAGTTTGACGCGTCGGGGTGCTCGGACGCCGAGGATGCGGCGTCCGCCCTCCAGGTGCGCTGGGACTGGGAGGACGACGGGACCTGGGACACAGGCTGGTCCACTACCAAGACTGCGACCTACCAGTATGGTACAGCCGGTACCAAGACCGTGAGGCTCGAGGTCAAGGACACCGGTAGCCTGAGCGATGACACCACCCAGGCAGTCCAGGTGTCGGTGCCCAACACCGCACCCACGGCCTCCTTCACGGTAACGCCTTCGGAGGGCACGACCCTGACCGAGTTCCAGTTTGACGCCTCGGGCTCTTCTGATGCTGAGGATGCACCTTCCGCCCTCCAGGTGCGCTGGGACTGGGAGGACGATGGCACCTGGGATGCCGACTGGTCTACCACCAAGACCGCGACCCACCAGTACGGCAGCGTAGGCACCAAGACGGCGAGGCTCGAGGTGAAGGACACTGGTGGCCTGAGCGACGACACCACCCAGGTGGTCGTGGTCACAGTGGCCAACACCGCTCCTGTGGCCTCCTTCACGGTGACACCCTCAGAGGGCACGACCCTGACCGAGTTCCAGTTTGACGCCTCGGGCTCTTCTGATGCTGAGGATGCACCTTCCACCCTCCAGGTGCGCTGGGACTGGGAGGATGATGGGATATGGGACGCTGGCTGGTCCACCACCAGGACCATCACTCACCAGTATGGCGAGGCCGGCACCAAGACAGTGAGGCTCGAGGTGCGGGACACCGGTGGCCTCAGCGATGATACCACCCAGGTAGTGACGGTATCAGGGCCCAACACGCCACCTACGGCTACCTTCTGGGTGATGCCGGGATCGGGCACGACGGCCACGGTGTTTCTGTTCGACGCTTCGGGCTCCTCTGATGCCGAGGACGGCAAGTCGGTGCTCGAGGTACGCTGGGACTGGGAGGACGATGGGACGTGGGACGCCGACTGGTCCACCCATAAGGGGAATTCTCACCAGTATGGCGAGGCCGGTGCCAAGACGGTGAGACTCCAGGTCAGGGACACCGGCGGCCTCAGCGATGATACGACTCGGGTAGTCACGGTATCGGCGGACAACACCGCTCCCACGGCCTCCTTCACGCTTGATGCGGGACGAAGGACGCCCGGGACGGTGATCCAGGTCGATGCGTCGGGATCATCGGATGCTGAGGACCCTGGTTCGCTGCTCCAAGTAAGATGGACGTGGGAAGGCGACTGGGTCTGGACCGATTGGACCACTACGAAGA
>JBAQHK010000191.1:0-9888 GCA_049288275.1 bacterium
GATCTCGACGTCTCGACGGTGAGCGGGGCCATCACCTGCAAGGTCCCGATCGTGGTGAAGCAAGCCTCGCGCAGGCGGCTCCTGGGAGTTCAGGGCGCCAGCGGCTTCAAGCTCTCAATCGAGACCACAAGTGGCGATGTCTTGATTGACCGCGGAAGCATTTGAGGTCGAGCTAAGGTGAGGATGGCGAGGTGGGATGAGATGGGAGATGAGCACATGAAAACGCCAGGCGCACCGTACGGGAAGTCGAGCAGGAATCTGAGCCCTGAGGAGCAACGAGCCTTGGCGCTGGATCTCCGCATCATAGCGGGTCTCAAGGCGGCGCCCGAGGAGACCTTGCCCAGCCTGGCCCCCGAAGTGATGAGGCGGCTGGCCGCGAGGCAGCGCGGGGTGTTGTGGTTGCGGCTTGGGACTGCGGTGGGTGTGGCCTGCCTGGTTGCGGCAGCGCTCAATGCCGCGGGAGCCGGCTTCCTCAGGTTCGTCGCCGATCTCGTCTTGGGCGGCGGTACTTCCGCCACCCTGGGCTTGGCTTACGGCAAGATGGCGGAAGTGCTGAGAGGGGTGGTTGCGCGGCTCGGTGCGGTGGGGCTTAGCGGCTCGCTGGGCGCCGATCTGGCACCGTATCAGACCTTGATCTGGACCGCGGTCGCAGGCGGTCTGGTTGTGGTGGTTCTGATGATGTATCTCATGGGTCTCTGGCTTAGGAGTCCAAAGGAGGGGAAGTCATGGTTGGCAAGACGTTCGTTGGGAAGCGGGCTTCAGGTATGGTAGCGCGGAGGTCCGGGGTTGCGGCGATTTGGGTGGTGCTGGCGACGGCTGCAGTGCTGGCTCTCACCCTGGGGCTCGGCCTGGCGGCGCGCTCCGAGGCGGCGGATTCCACCGCGACCGAGGTCATAATCAATGAGCACGGAATCAGGATAAACGATAGGCAGGTCGCTCCGGGCGAGGCCGACAGCATGAGCTCCCTGCCGGGCGGCAAGTACCGGGTCTCCCGCGACGGCGCGGTCCGCATAGTCCACAGTGACAACGACGTGGTCCGCTTCGGCGACGACGTGATCGTCGAGGAGGGCGAGGTCGTAGAGGGCGACGCGGTCGCGATCTTCGGCAGCGTGCTCGTGAACGGCGTGGTCGAAGGCGATGCGGTCGCCGTAGGAGGGGCCGTGACCGTCGGGCCCAGAGGCCGGGTCGATGGCGACGGGGTCGCAATCGGCGGTGGGGTGAGCCGAGAGGCCGGCGGCGAAGTACGTGGCGAGACCGTGAGCATCGGCAAGGGTGGAGACTGGGCCGGGGAATGGGTCAACGGCAGGTACATGAGGCACCACGGTTTCCCCTGGGGCTTCTTCTCTCGCGGGGGACGCCTCTTGATCTGGATCGTGTGGTCGGCGGTCCTGGTGCTGCTCGCGCTGCTGGTCCTCGCCGTGGCGCGGCGGCCGGTCGAGAACGTGTGCGCCAAGGCCCGGAGCGAAGCTTTCAAGATGGGGCTAATCGGACTTGCGGCGTGGCTCTTGGTGGGGCCGGCCATAGTTCTCTTTCTCATCACCATCATCGGCATACCGATCGGGCTTGTGGTGATTCCGCTGCTCTTTGCCCTGGCGCTGCTCCTGGGCTACACCGGAGTGGGGCTTGCGGTGGGCGAGCGCATCGGCGGCAGTTCGGGCAGATCGGCCTACTTCAACCTGGCCCTCGGCATCATCGCACTTCAGGGTGTGACCATCATCGCCGGCATCATGAGGATTCCGGGATCGTGGTTGGGGATCATGGGCTGGATTGTCGGCGTTGTGGGTTGGGCGGTGATCTTCGTGGCCTCCACGGTGGGCCTGGGCGCGGTGATCATGACCAAGTTCGGGACCGCAGGTCCCAAGGTGACTCCGCCGGCGGGCGTGGCAGCGCCTCAACCGCCGCCCTCAATCTAGAGGGTGGTCCAGAGGGCGGTGGCTTACCGTCCCACGCTGGCGATGCGGCCCGCGAGCGTGGTCCAGTCGTCGGAGGAGGACGAGTATTCCCCCTCGATGAGGTTGACGCCGCTGATGAAACTCAGCGAGGCCCGGACGGTGCCGTGGTCGGAGCCGTCGGTGAAGTAGGACAAGCTGGTGCTGACGCCATGCTCGAGTCTCGCGGTGAGGCCTCCGCCGTAGCCCAGGGCGTCTCGCCAGGGGCTCTCCTCGTTGATCACGTCAAAGAACACGTTGAGCCTGCGCGGGACCGCGGTCACTGCCAGCCCGCCCTCGATGTAGCGCCGCACGTTGGGGCGGTCTCTCAGGTTTCGTCCGACGACGCCCACCGACACGCGGTCGCGGAACCTGTAGATCGCTCCGCAATCGAAGTTGAAGCCGCCCTTCCATTTGCCTGTAAATCCCACGGCTGAGGTCCTGGTGACGTGCGGGGCGAGGGTGAAGAGGCTGGTGATCTTGGTTCCCTCCGAGTAGTCGTCCCGCATGAAGCCCAGTCCGAAGCCCTTGGACTTGACCAGGAGGAAGTGGGTGGCGACCTGCCGCTTGCCGTCGAGATAGGTTCCCTTCCAGGCGTAGCCGAGATAGTAGGCGGTTGACAGCGCCAGGCCCGCGGGGTTCCACAGCATCGCGGTCTCATCATAGCGCAGTGCCACCGAGGGCACGCCCGGCGGCAGGAAGGCCTCTCTGTAGCTCAAGGATGAGTCAATCGGCTTGGGCAAGGACTCTGCGGGCTCCTCGCACCGGGCCGGCTCCAAACCGCCCAGGCCCGCGACCAGGGTCACGACCAACGCCGCAACCAGAACGGCGGCGGATGGAACGGACGGAATAGGGTGTGCGGGCAAGATCACAGGGGAGGGGCGCAAGGTCACCGCGATAGCGCCTCGAGGGCGAACACGCTGCTCTTGGCCTCCACCTGCTTGGCGTTGGCTGTAAAGAGGTCCACCATGAATCCCAGGAGGCCGCCGGGCTGCTTGGGGTCGTCGCCGCGGCCCCCGAGCCAGGACTCCACCTCCTTGATCTTCTCGGCGCTCAAGGACTGAATCGCCGCCTTGATCGTAATGTAGTAGGAGGCGTTGCGGCTCAGGTCAGCGATCGGGCAGGTCTTGAACTTCTTCTGGTTGCACAGCAGGTGAATCAGATCGGCGATGTTGGCGGCCCTGCCGGTCTCCTTCCTGTCCTGGGCGATGGCGTCAACGCAGTAGACCGAGTCCCAGTTGTCGTAGGCTATCTTGTAGGAGTAGCTGGTGGTATTCACTACGTGGTCGTACCAGTTGGCGCGGTCCTCCCACACCTGAACCTGGTAGCTCAGAAGCGTGGGGACGCCGTTCCGGATGGAGGACAGGATCTCCTTCTCGAAGGCGTTCTTGAGGTAGAAGTCCACGCACAGGTTGTCGTCCTCGCTGTAGAGGCTCAAGATGGACAGGAGGGGCTGCGCGGAGCTTACCGTGGCGGCGAGCACAACGGCGCAAGCCAAGAGCGATGCCACTGTGATCCTTCTTGTCATACAGGGGATCCTAATTGCACCCGTGCCTGCAATCAAGCCTTCCTTGCTACGCTAGTGCCATCTCAAAGCTAGCGCCTTCTCTGCGCCAGCGCCATCTCAGAACGGCCTGCTCGCCCTCATCGTTATCAAGACGGGTTCGTCGGTGTCGTCCAGGCGCTTGGCCACCCCTATAGACAGCGTATGCTCGCCGGGTGTTTCATGTCTCAGGGCCACGCCGACGTCGTACTTGAATTTCATGGCGTCCACGACGTCGCTGTCCGACTCGTCCCTGGCCTTCATCCTGGCGTCGCCGCCGTCGACGAAGAAGACTATCCCCGCGCCCGACTTGAGCCCTACGAAGTACTCGGCGTTCAAGAGCACCATGTGGGTGCCCCGGAACTCCTTGTAGTCGTAGCCCGGCAGCGTGCCGATGCCGCCCACGTAGAACTGCTTGGGGAAGAAGTACTCGGGCCCAGGCACGTCACAGCAGCTGGCGTCGCACGGAACATCCATGCCGCCTGCCTTGATCCTGACCGCGTACTTCTGCCTGGATGAGATCTGGTTGTAGAAACGCAGGTCGGCCACATACCGCGAGTAGTCGAGGTCGCCGCCGAAGTCCCCGCCGGCCCACTCGCCCTCGGCTCTGGCCCACAGGCCGTGGCCGGGAGCGTCATGGTTGTCGCGGGAGTCGAACTCGTAGGATAGAGTCATCGCCTTGATGATTATCTTGTCGCACACCCGCTCGCCGGTCACCGGGTCGGAGCAGATCTGATAGGGATTGGCGAGGTCTCTGTCCCTGGAGTCCTCGTCCGGAATCGCCGGATTGTGCGGGTTGGGATCGAATTCGTGGTTGCGTCTGAAGATCGCCGAGTGGGCGCGGGTGGCGAGCGGCCTGTAGACGTCGCTGGTGTAGGCCAGCTTCAGAGTGTTCCAATGGAACGGCCTCAAGGCCACGAACGCGGTGGCGCCTCGATGATCGAAGTAGTCTCGGTAGTCACGCTTCAAGAGGCTCGAGGAGATCAGGTTCTCGCCGTCGGTAATGATCTCCTTGTCGTAGGAATCGGTCTTGTCGTAGAAGGACCCGCCGACCGAGAAGGCGAAGGGGCCGAGCAGCGGCTGCTCGAGCTCGACGCCATAGAGCCAACGTTCGCGCTTGAAGGAATGCCCGCCCTCGAGATAGAACCGGGGCAGCGGGTAGATGTTGGACTGGTTGCCGGCGACGATGCCAAGGTAGAGCCCGTCCACGCGGTTGTAATCCAGGGCTCCGTCAATATTGGTGCCCTTTCGGTCCTTGATGCTCTCGCCGACCTTGAGCTGGAACTCGGCCTTCCTGGGGGGGGCCTTGACCACGAATGGAGTGGCCATTCCGCCCTTGCCGTCCGGCGCGGTCTCGTCGACGTCGGGATCGGGTCCCCACACGCCGTCAATGTAGAACTTGTAGAGCGTCGGTCCAGGCTCCACCGGCACAGTGACCCACCAGGTGCCCTTCTCGTCCTTGGTCATCTTGATGCCATCTTCGTCCCAGTCGGTGAAGCTGCCCGTGACCCGGACGTCCTCGGCGTCTGGCCGGAAGAGGGAGAACTTGATAAGCGACATCTCCTTGGACTTCTCGCCCACGGCGAGGCTGGTGGCATAGCCGCCCCTGCCGTCCGGGGTCATCTTGTCCGGCTCGTCGGGGTCGGCGATGAACTTGCCGTCCACGATGAAGCCGTAAAGGTGATGCCCCTGCGGGAACTCGTAAGTGGTCCGCCAGGTGCCGTCATCGTCACGCTTCATCGGGATGCCCTCGGGGTCCCAGTCTATGAAGGAGCCGGTGAGCCTGACATCCTCGGCCTCGGGAACATGAAGACTGATCTTGTAGGTTACGCAGGGGACCTGCTCGGCCTTTTCGGCCTCGCACTCGGCCCCAGGCCGTTTCGGCTTGACGATCTTCTTGTCGCGAATCTTGACCGCCTTGCCGCCAATCTTCATCCCCTCGGCCCCGAAAGAGGTCTCGGCCACATCACCATCAACCACGGCGCCATCTTCCCGGTTGACCTTGCCCATCACCGCGACCACGTCTCCAGAGACACGCGCGGTGCGGCCCAGCATCACGTCGCCCGGGGTCGCGACCACATCTCCGTGGACGGTGCCGTCAACCCTTATGTCGGCCCCGATCGCGACCACGTCCCCGTCGATCACCTCGCCGCGCTCGATCTCGATGTCCTCGCCGATCCTCACGACGTCGCCTTCGCCCCCCTCGATCTCCTGGTTCATGAACTCGTCGAGGTCGATCTCGAGATCGCCTTCGATCAGAGGCTCGAGGTTGCCCGGCTCATCGGGTGGCTCGAGCATCACTGACTTCTCGGGGTTCTCGACCACTTCCCCGTCCACAACTGCGCCGGGTTCGCGCTCGAGGATCCCGCCGATCACCGCCGCGTCCCCGTGGATCCTTGAGGTCTCCGCCAGGTACATCGACCCGCCCACCACCACCGCGTCGCCGTTGATGGTGCCCTCGACGGTCAAGGCGCCGCCGATGATCACGACGTCGCTGTCTATGGTCTCGTCCTCGTCAACGGCGAAGCTGGATCCGATCCTGATCACGCCCGCGTCGGCCACGTTGATGTCCATCCCGAGATCGCTGATCGCCTGTTGGGCGGTCTTCTCGGCCTTCTCACGGTCGTCATCGGCGCTTCCGAAGAGCAGTATGGCGGTCGAGCCCGAGGAGGAGTAGCCAGGCGCGGCCGTAGTGAGGCACACCGCTGCAAGGCACGCAACGGCAAGGCACAGCGCGCAGGCAAGCCTCGCTGCCAACTTCATCATAGACTCTCGATTCTCCTGTCCCAGCATTTCGAGCCTCCTTTCATCTTAGTCCAATCGTGCCACCAGAATCAACACCTTAGAGTCATCCCTTTGCTCGCCTCTAGGTATACGCAACGGTCGTGCCAAGCGGACGGTGGGGTTCGAGGCGCGTTGCGCGGTCTAACTGCTTGGTAAGACGCAAGATAAGACGGTGGTGTTCCGGCGTTTGGGGACGGGTCTGCCGGGTGGTGTCAATTCGACACCAAGGGCGCGCCGGCTGACACTGCCGGGAAGCCCGGGTCGGTGCCGGTTGGGGCCGGCTGGGACCGGTCGGAGCTGGCTGGAGCCGGTTGGGGCTGGCGGGGCCGGTTGGGGCCGGCCTAACTCCGGTCGGGAGGGCGTCCGGGCGCCTCGGCGCCATCCTCGCGGCTTATGCCGTAGCGCCTCATCTTGCGGTGAAGATTAGCGCGATCCATGCCGAGTTTGCCCGCTGCCTGGGAGATGTTCCAACCGGACTTCGTGAGCTCGCCCAGGATCAGCGCCCGCTCGTAGTCTTCCACCAGCTCGCCGAGGGTGCGGGAACCGGTCGAGGCAGGTTCGGTCCCGCCCGCAGCCCCGCTCGCGGTCCGGCTCAAGGTTGCCAGGCCCACATCGGTGAGCACGCGCTCGTCGGTCATTATCACCAGCCGCTCGGCCACGTTCTTCAGTTCCCTCACCTTGCCCGGCCAGTCGTAGGCCACCAGCCGCGCCATGGCCTCGTCACTGAACTCCTTCATCGGCCGGTTGTTTTCCTCGCAGAAGACCCGGACGAAGTGCTTCACCAGCTGCGGGATGTCCTCCTTGCGCTCCCTCAGGGCCGGCACCCTTATGGGAACCGCCGCGATCCTGAAGTAGAGGTCCTCCCGGAAGTTGCCGCGTTTGATCTCCCCGAGGAGATCCTTGTTGGTCGAGGAGATCACCCTGACATCCACCTTGATCGGGGCCTTGCCTCCCAGGTGCTCGAATTCGCCTTCCTCCAGGACCCGCAGCAGCTTGGCCTGGGTGTCGAGGCTCATGTCGCCTATCTCATCGAGGAGGATGCTCCCGCCTTCGGCCAGTTCGAACTTGCCCTCCTTGCGCGCCATGGCGCCGGTGAAGGCGCCCTTCTCGTGACCGAAGAGCTCGCTCTCGATAAGATCCTTGGGGATCGCGGCGCAATTGACCTTGACGAAGGGTTCCTTCCTTCGGGGGCTGGTCTCGTGGACCGCCGCGGCCGCCAGTTCCTTGCCGGTGCCATTCTCGCCGACGATCAAGACGCGGGCGCGCGACGGGGCGGCCCTCTGTATCTCCTCGCGCAGGCGCCGCATGGGAGCGCTCTCGCCGATCATCTCCTGGCGCCGTTTGAGCTCGCGCGTGAGTGAGATATTCTGGTGACGCAGGCTCTCCATCGCCAGGGTGTTCTTGATCGCCAAGAGGAGCCGCTCGGGCTGCACCGGCTTCTCCACGAAGTCCACCGCTCCGAGCTTGGTTGCCCGCACGGCATCGTCAATCGTGGCCTGACCCGAGATCATTATCACCGGCAAGTCGGCCGCGGTCTCGCGGATCCGCTTCAAGACCTCCAGGCCGTCCATCCCCGGCATTCGGATATCCAGGAGCACCAGCGAGACATCGGTGTCGGCAAGCCTAGCCAGCGCCTCGGCGCCGCTGGGCGCGGTCAGGCTTGAGTAACCTTCGTCCTCCAGGAGGCCCGAGACGGTCTTGAGGATCTCCGGCTGGTCGTCAACTATGAGGATGGGGCGTCTTTTCAAAATCTGTCCTCCCTGTGTGGCCTGTGTGTGGCCGCGTGGAGCACCTGCGCGCCTACACGGAGCGCACGGGCAAGTCTATCACGAAAGTGGTTCCGGCCTCCCCGGTCGCGAAGCCGATTCTGCCTCCGTGATCGGTAACTATCCTGTATGCCAGGGCAAGGCCGATGCCTGAGCCTGTGGACTTGGTAGTGAAATAGGGATCGAAGATCTTGTCTCGTATCTCGCCCGGGATGCCCGGGCCAGTGTCTGTGACCTCTATGCGCGCCACCGCCGGGGCGGTCTGAGACGCGCCGCCCGGAGCGTCGGCGGCGCCCGCGCCTCCCGAGCTTCCCGCGCCTCCCGAGCTTCCTGCGCCTTCCGCGAGCCCGGGTGAGCCCGCCATACCCGCAGAGCGGTCGGGCGCAGCCAGCGCGGCCAGCGCGGTGGTAACCGTCAGGGTCCCGCCCGTCGGCATGGCCTCGAAGGCGTTCTTCACCAGGTTGGAAAGCACGCTCCGCATCTGGCCCGGGTCGGCGAGAACCGCCGGCAGCCGATCCGCGAGGCGCGACTCGATCTTGACTCCCTGCGAGGATGATGCGTAGAGCTCGAGCACGCTCCTTACGACATCGTTGAGGTCGGTGATCTCCATCTTGGGCTCGGGCAGCTTGGCGAAGGAGGAGAATTCCTGAGCGAGGTTCTTCAGGGCCGCGACCTCCTTCAGGATTGAATCCAGGGATTCCTCGATCACCTGACGGTCTTTGGCGGCGGACTCGTCGGTGGCGGCCTGCTCCGACTGCAGGCGCTTCTTGATCCTGTAGATCGCGATCTCCATGGGCGTGAGCGGATTCTTGATCTCGTGGGCGATCCGGCGCGCGACATCCCGCCAGGCGGCAATGCGCTCGGCGCGGATCAGGTTGCGCTTGTTCTCCTGGAGTTCCTCGGTCATTTTGTTGAAGCCTTGTACCAGGCTCAAGACCTCGTCCCGAGCCGGCACGTTGACCCTGTAGTCCAGGTCCCCCTTGGCCACCCGCTGCGTGGCCTCGGCCAACTCCGTAATGGGGTGACTTATCCTGCGCGCCACCAGCCTGGAAAGCAGGGTGGAGGCTATCGCCACCAGCACCACCAGCACCGTGGTGACGATGATGATGTAACGACGCTTCATGCTGACGTAGAGCCCCACGGCGCGATAGCGGCCCAGGTCGTCGGCGGTACGGCGCATCTTCTCGGTGAAGCCTCGCTCCAGAGCGAAGCCTGCCACCAGGAGGCTCGTGCCCGCGGTAACTCCTGAGGCTATGATGTCGGGATCGGAGGAAGCCAGTCGGATGGAACTGGGCTCGGACGCGGAAGTCGCGGGGCGCGGCGTGGTGGTCTGGGCGGTGTCGGATCGGGTAGCGCCTGTCTGCGGCAGGCCTGGCTGGGAATCGGGCTGGGACGTGGTGTCAGGCTGCGCGGCAGCTGGCTCGGACGGGTCCAGGGCGAGCCTGCGGTCCAGCCTGGGGAAGCCGGCGGGACTCGATGCCGCCAGCGCCCAACCGGCGCCCGCCCTGACGTAGCAGGCGGCGAAGTCGGCGTGGGTCTCCCGGCGCACCTTGGCCAGCACCGCCTCCAGCGCCTCGCTCTGCGCGCCCACGCCCGCACCCGCAGCCCCTGCACCCACCCCTGCCGCCCCAGAGCCGCCCGCACCCGCAGTCCCATCGGCCCCGGCACCGGGCGAGCCCGCGCGCTCATACTCATCCGCCAGCCGCAGCGCGCTGCACCTGGCGTCCTCCTCCAACTTCAAGGAGAAGTCCCGAGCTATCTCCACCGAGTTGGAGAACGACTGCTCCACCCCGGGATTGCTGACCAACTGGACGGATTCCATGAAGTAGCGCGCGCTGAAGAAGGCGATCAGCAGCGTGGGAGGCAC
>JBAQHK010000192.1:0-9255 GCA_049288275.1 bacterium
GGGCATCCCCGAGGACTGCGACCAGTTCACTATGGAGGCCAACCGCCCGTTTGTCTTCGTGATCCGCGAGCGGCGAACCGGCACCGTGCTCTTTGTGGGCAAGGTCGCCGATCCGGGATATCACTAGCCGGCGCGGAGGGCGCCGGCGAGGCAGGCCGGGCCGTGGGGCGTCTTCCGCGGTTTTCGCCTGTTGACACAAGATTCCGGCGATGTTAAGTTGATCTCGAAACAAGGGCCTTCGGGGCGGGGTGAAAGTCCCCACCGGCGGTTAAAGCCCGCAAGCGGTCGCTTCGAGCGTCTGCAGATCCGGTGAAATTCCGGGGCCGACGGTAGAGTCCGGAAGGGAGAAGGTCCCTGAGCTTGATCGAACCCGAAGGCAACTTCGGGTTTTCGTCTTTTCGGGGGTTATGGCGCAGATGCCCTGGCGGGAAGCACAACACGTCTGGATGAGACAGGCCTTGGACCTTGCTGCGATTGCGCGGGGCAGGACCCATCCCAATCCCGCAGTCGGTGCGGTGGTCGTGAAGGGTGGAAGAGTGGTCGGGCGGGGCTACCACAGGCGATGCGGCCTGCCCCACGCCGAAGTTGAGGCCATCCGCGACGCAGGCCGGGCCGCAAGGGGCGCCGAGCTCTACGTCACGCTGGAGCCCTGCGCTCATCATGGCAGGACCCCGCCCTGCGTGGACGCCATCGTGGCGGCCGGCTTGAGCCGGGTCTACGCGGCCATGATCGATCCCAATCCCCTGGTGAACGGCAAGGGGCTGGCGGCCTTGAGGCGCTCGGGTGTGGGAGTGGAAACCGGGCTTGGGGCCGCGGCGGCCGAGTGCATCAACGAGAGTTACATCAAGTTCATGCGCTCGGGCAGGCCCTTCGTCACCCTGAAGATTGCTCAGACCCTGGACGGCAAGATAGCGACCGCGGGCGGCAAGGCGAAGTGGATCACCTCGGCGGCAAGCCGGAAGCTGGTCCGCCGGATGCGCTCCGAGGCTCAGGCGCTTGTGGTGGGAGCGAGAACCGGGCGGCTGGACGATCCGCTGCTCCTGTCTGACCCGCGGAGGAAGAAGGACTACCTGCGGTGCGTGCTGGACCCCGGGCTTTCCCTTCCTCCGAGCGGCCGACTGGTTCGAACTGCGGACCGGTACCCCGTGGTGATCTACTGCGCTCCATCGGGCGGCATGAGTGAGAGGCGATTCGCGCGGCGCCGGCGTGAGTATGAGAGCGCCGGAGTGGTAGTGGCTGAGGTGCGTGCCGGGCGCGACGGACTTCTGGCCCTGGATGACGTGCTCGCCGATCTCTCCTCTCGCCTGGTGATGCACGTCTGGGTGGAAGGTGGGAGCAAGGTCTTCACGTCCTTCCTTCGCGATGGCTTGGTTGACAAAGTGGTGGGTTTCGTTGCGCCCAAGATCATGGGGGACGGGGGCAGCCTCGGCGCCTTCGGCGACCTCGAGGTGAAGCTACCGGACCAGTGCCCGAGATTCTCGGTGGACACCGTCGGGTGCGCGGAAGACGATCTGGTGCTCACGCTTCGTCCCGTCGGCGCGGCGGGGAAGCCCGGACGCACGCGCGGAGCCAGGCGCGGGGGGCGCTTCGATGTTTAGCGGCATAGTGGCCGAGACCGGCCGCGTCGCCGCGGTCGCGCGCGCCGGTGGCGTGGTGCGCTTCACCGTGGAGGCGCCCACGTCGGCGTCTGAGCTCGAGCCTGGCGCCAGCGTGGCCGTGAACGGCGCCTGCCAGACCGTTACCGCCGTTCAGTCCGGGCGCTTTACCTTCGACTCGGTGGCCGAAACCCTGGCCAAGACCAATCTGGGAAGGCTCCGGCAGGGCTCGGCTGTCAATCTTGAGCTCGCGCTTCGACTGGGCGACAGGATCTCGGGGCACCTGGTGTCGGGTCACGTGGACTCGACAGGCGTGGTCCGCGCCCGCCGGGTTGTGTCCCGGGGCAACTGGGACTTCGCGATCCAGGTGCCGGAGCCGCTCAAGCGGTACGTGCGGGACAAGGGCTCGATCTGCCTGGACGGCGTGAGCCTGACTGTGAAGGCAGTTCGCGGCGCCATGGTCGAGGTCACAGTGGTGCCCTTTACGCTGGAGAACACCATCATCAAGGACTGGCGAGTGGGCAGTGTCATAAACGTGGAAGTCGATCAGCTTGCAAAGTACGTGGTTTCCGGGGCAGAGGGAAAGTGAGGTGGCAAACCGTGGGAGGTTTTGACACAATCGAAGAGGCGGTCGCCGACATTCGTGACGGCAAGATCGTGATAGTCGTCGACGATGAGGACAGGGAGAACGAGGGCGACTTCATTCAGGCCGCCGAGCAGGTGACGCCCGAATCCCTGAACTTCATGGCCCGGCACGGCCGCGGCCTGATCTGTGTGGCGATGCCGGGACAGCGACTCGAGGAGATAGGCCTCGGGCCGATGGTGGTGGACAATACCGCCAAGATGGGCACACCCTTCACCATTTCGGTGGACGCCAAGCACAACACCACCACCGGGTCTTCGGCCCACGACCGGGCGGTGACGGTTCGCGCGCTGGTCGACCCATCGACCAAGCCCGGCGATCTCGCCAAGCCGGGCCACATATTCCCGCTCCGGGCGATGGAAGGCGGGGTCTTGAGACGTGCCGGCCACACCGAGGCCGTGGTCGACCTCGCGCGGCTTGCCGGGCTCTATCCGGCCGGCGTGCTGTGCGAGATCATGGACGACGACGGCACGATGGCAAGGGTGCCGCGGCTGCAGCAGATGGCCCGCGAGCACGGCATGAGGATCGTCACCATCCAGGATCTGATCGAGTACCGGCGCAAGCGCGAGGTGCTGGTGAAGCGCATAGCGACCACGCGGCTTCCGAGCAAGTACGGCGACTTCAACCTCCATCTCTACGAGGACGTGGAAGGCGGCCATCACCATCTGGCATTGGTGAAGGGCGATCCCGCCGCCGCCGAGCGGCCGCTGGTGAGGGTCCATTCCCAGTGCCTCACGGGCGACATCTTCGGCTCCCTGAGGTGCGACTGCGGAGAGCAGCTCGGCAGGGCCCTGGAGATGATCGACCAGGCCGGCGCCGGCGTCTTTCTTTACATGCGGCAGGAGGGACGAAGCATCGGGCTTGCCAACAAGATCAAGGCCTACGCGCTCCAGGACAAGGGTCGCGACACCGTGGAGGCCAACGAGGACCTGGGCTTTCCTGCCGACCCGCGGGACTACGGCATCGGGGCTCAGATTCTGGCCGACCTGGGGCTCACCAAGATAAGGCTCGTGACCAACAACCCGCGCAAGATAGTCGGGCTGGAGGCCTACGGCCTGGAGGTGGTGGAGCGCGTGCCGATCGAGGTCTGTCCCAATCCGAACAACGTGGGCTACCTCGCGGCCAAGCGGGCCAAGCTGGGCCATCTGCTTGAGAACATCTCGGTGGACGAGTGAGAGCGCGAGCTCTGGACAACGCAAGCAACCCTGACAGGAGGCGCGACATGGGCAGGACCTTCGAAGGAGTGCTGGACGGCAAGGGCAGGAGATTCGCGATTGTGGTGAGCAGGTTCAACGAGGCGATATCGTTGCGCCTCTTGGACGGCGCGTTGGATTGCCTCAGGAGGCACAACACCGAGGACGCCTCGATAGACGTCGCCTGGGTGCCGGGGTCGTTTGAGATCCCGCTTGCCGCCCGGAGACTCGCCGAGGCCGGGCGCGGGCGCGGCTCCGCCGGGCACGCCTACGACGCGGTGATATGCCTGGGGGCTCTGGTTCGCGGCGCGACCCCGCACTTCGACGTCATCGCCTCTGAGGTCGCCAAGGGCATAGGCCGGGTGGCGGATGACACGGGCGTCCCCGCTATCTTCGGCGTAATCACCGCCGACTCGCTGGAGCAGGCGCTGGAACGCTCCGGCGGCAAGAGCGGCAACAAGGGCTGGGACGCTGCGCTGTCGGCGTTGGAGATGGCAAGCCTCATGGCCGGGATGAAGACCGGGGCACGCTGAGCGAGGAGACTCGATGACCAAAGGTAAGTCGCCAAGGTTGCCGAGGTCCGAGCGGCCGCGCAAGCCCGCGGCAAGCGTGTCTCAGGCCAGACGGCACGCTCGCGAGGTAGTGGTCAAGACCCTCTACGAGACGGATCTCGGGGTCCTTTCGAGGGAGGAGGCCGAAGGCCGGATCACGCGGAGGCTGGCACGGACTGCCGACCGTGAGTTCGCGCTGGATCTGCTGCGGCGCACCCTGGACAACCTGGCCCGGATCGACGAGGTGATAGCCGCGGTTGCGGAGAACTGGGAGCTCAAGCGTATGGCCGCGATGGATCTCAACACGCTGCGCCTGGGCGCGGCGGAAATCATGTTCGCGGGCGTCCCGGCCAAGGTGGCCATCAACGAGGCGATCGAGATAGCCAAGAAGTTCTCCACCGAGAATTCCGGTGGATTTGTGAACGGCATTCTTGATAGAGTAGCAAGGACTAACCGTGAAATACGTGATAATCTCTGACATACACGCTAATCTGGAGGCCTGCGAGGCCGCCCGGGCCGAGACAAAGAGGATTGCCCCGGACCGGGTCTTGAATCTCGGCGACACCGTGGGATACGGCGCGTCTCCTGCGGAGTGCATAGAGACCTGCCGTGAATTCGTCGATGTCACGGTCGCCGGCAATCACGACTTCGGGGTGGCAGGCCTCACCGACATCAGGTACTTCAACAGCTACGCGCGCCGCGCGGTGCTCTGGACGGCCGGGGCCCTGAGCCAGGCGCACATCGACTACCTCGGCGGGCTGCCGCTGGCCCACGTCGAGCCCGACTGCCTGCGGGCGGTGCACGCCACCCCGTCGGATCCCGCGAAGTGGGAGTACATCTTCGGCCGCGAGGACGCGCTCGCCGAGTCGGAGGCCTTCACCGAGCCGGTCTGCTTCATAGGCCACTCGCACCAGGCGGCGATCTTCGAGATCGAGCGCGGAAGGGTCACCCGAGGCGCCGATCGGGTGAAGATAGTCCCCGGCCGCAAGTACCTTGTAAATGTGGGAAGCGTCGGGCAGCCCAGGGACGGTGACCCCCGGGCCTGCGTCTGTGTCTACGATGTGGACTCGGCCGAGGTGGAACTGGTTCGGGTTGCCTACAACGTGGATGCGGCCATGCGGAAGATAGTCGGGGCGGGCCTGCCGGCCATACTGGCGCGCCGGCTGCTCTACGGGGAATAGCCATGCTTCGGATACTGGTCATCAACTGGCGTGACATCAAGAATCCAGAGGCCGGAGGCGCCGAAGTCCATCTCCACGAGATCACCAAGCGCATCGTCGCCGCGGGACACGCGGTCACGGTGCTGGCGTCCCGGTTTCCGGGCGCAGCCGCCCGGGACGAGGTGGACGGGGTCAGGATAGTCCGCGCCGGAGGCAAGTTCTCCTTCAACTTCCATGTGCCCTCGGCAACCAGGCGCCTGGTCCGCGAGGAATGCATTGACGTGGTCGTCGACGACATAAACAAGATCCCCTTCTATACGCCTCTCTACGTGAGAAAGCCCCTGCTGGCGCTGTCGCACCACCTGTTTGGGCACACCATCTTCCTTGAAACCGCCTTTCCGCTGGCGGCGTACGTCTACCTCAGCGAGGCTCTGATCGCGCCCGTCTACAGGAGGACGCCGGTGGTCGCGGTCTCAGAGAGCACCAGGCAGGAGCTGGTCAGGAGAGGGATCCCCGCCCGCAACGTCCAGGTTGTTCACAACGCCGTGGACCATACGCTGTACACCCCGGATCAGGCGGCCAGGTCGGCCGAGCCACTGATCGCTTATCTCGGCCGGATCAAGCGGTACAAGCGGATCAACCTGGTGCTGGATGCGTGCAAGACCGTCTTCGAGCGGTTTCCCACAGCCCGCTTGATCGTTGTGGGCTCGGGCGACTACCTGCCGCGCCTGGTGCGGCAGGCCGGCGAGCTGGGCATAGCCGATCGTGTGGAATTCACGGGGTTCGTCTCCGAGGCTGAGAAGATTGGCATACTGCGCAGGGCTCACGTGGTGGTCAATCCTTCGAGCAAGGAAGGCTGGGGGGTCACGGTGACCGAAGCCAACGCCTGCGGAACACCGGTGGTGGCGAGCGATGTCCCGGGGCTGAGGGACGCGGTTCGTGACGGCGAGACCGGCTTTCTGGTACGCTACGGAGACGTTCGGGGATTCGCCGACAGGATTACCCAGGTGCTTGAGGACGGCGGCTTGAGGGCCAGCCTGACCCGCGGGGCGGTGGCATGGGCCAGGACCTTCAATTGGGACGACTCGGCCCGCTCGATCCTCACGGTTCTCGAGAGACTGGCTGAGGGCCTGCCTGCCCGGTAGCCCGGGAACCGCCGCGGGCGCAGGGCGGTACTAGTAGCAGTAGCGGCAGCAGACGGACGCAACCCATAGAGAAAGGCGCCTGACACTGATACGACACCTGAAGACCCGCTACGCCCGCGTCCTGATCAGCGCCGGCCTCATCACGCTGCTCTTGGCGAAGCTGGATGTCGGCAAGGCCATGGAGGCCGCAGCCGGTGTCCGCTGGGATTGGATGCTGCTGGCGCTGGCGACGTTCGCGGCATCGCTGGTCCTGGGCAACGTCCAATGGGTGCTGCTCTTGAGGATCCAGGGGATTGACCTGGGGTTTCGCCGCTCGCTGTCCTTCTACTTCGTCGGCGCCTTCTTCAACAACTTCCTCCCGGCCAACATAGGCGGGGACGTGGTCCGGATCTACGACGTCTACAAGGACTCCGGCAAGCCCGATCAGGCGATCGCCGCCACCGTCACCGACAGGCTGGTGGGCATGATCACCCTGGCGGTGCTGGCCGTGCCGGCGGGCCTGTACGCTGCCGCGAGGTACGACAGGCTGGGGCTGGAGAAGAACTTCGGACTGGCCAGCCTGGCCATAGTGGCGGGTTTCGCGGTGATCCTCACCCTGGCTTTCTCGGTGGTTTTCTCGCGGCGCCTGGCGCGCCTGGTGGGCGCCGTGCTGCGGCCCTTCCTGATCCGGGGCCTCGGCGACCGGCTCAAGCGGATTTACGAGTCGTTCTATCTGTACAGCAGCAAGGGAAGACGCCTGCTGCTGGTGCTGGTGGTCTCGCTTGTGGTTCAGGCCCTGCGCACCCTGGTCCACTACCAGGTCTCCGAGGCGATGGGCCTCGGCATCCCGGCAATCTACTTCTTCCTTTTCGTGCCGGTAATTGCTATCTTCATAGCGCTGCCGATTTCAATAGGCGGCCTCGGGGTGCGCGAAGGTCTGGGAATCTACCTTTTCCGAAAGGCCGTGCCTGCGGTTACACCCGAGCAGGCCTTCGCCATGGGGCTTCTGGCCTACCTGGTCGGTCTGGTTGTGAGCCTGGCCGGCGGGGTGATATACCTGGCTCGCGGCCCGAAGCCGGGGCGGATCGAGAAGGAGTTGGAAGGGGGTAATCTCGGGAATGCTGATGGACGATAGCCATCGCACGTGGAACATGGTGGTCGCGGGGGCGGTCTTCGTCGCGATCTTCGCCTGCTACCTGGCTGTTATCTCGCCCACGGTTTCCTTCTGGGACGCCGGGGAGTTCATCGCGACCTCCTACTCCCTGGGCATTCCCCACCCGCCCGGAACTCCCTTCTACGTGATACTGGGCCGGGTCTTCGCGATGCTGCCTTTCCACGAGAGGGCTCTCGGTGTCAACCTGATGTCGGCGCTGAGTGGCGCCTTGGCGTGCCTGTTCCTTTACCTCATAACCGTGCGGGTGCTCATACATTGGCGGGGAGTGCCGCGCACCGCGCGCGAGAAGGCCATCATCTACTGCGCGTCGGCCTCGGCGGCACTGGCCGGCGCCTTCGGATCGAGCCACTGGACGGACTCCATCGAGGCCGAGGTCTACTCCCCGGCCGCTCTGATCATGGCGCTTACGGTCTGGCTGATGGTCCGTTGGGGCCAGCGGCACCGGGAGGAGGGGAGCCGCAACAGCCTCGTGCTGATATGCTATCTGTTGGGCCTGAGCGTCGGGATCCACCTCGGCACGGTGCTGGTGCTTCCGGCCTTCGTGCTCTTCGCCATGATTGTCGATCCCAAGCTGTTCACGGATCTCAGGTTCATCATGCTGGTGGTCTTCGTCGGCCTCCTCGGGCTGAGCAATCACCTGTTCATGCCGATAAGGTCGTCCCTGAATCCGGCGATCGACGAGGCCGATCCTCAGCGCTGGGACGCCTTCAGGGACTGTCTGTTGAGGAGGCAGTACAAGCCGATGACCCCCTTCATCAGGCAGGCCCCCTGGGACTTCCAGTTCGCGATGTTCTGGCGCTACTTCAAGGAGCAGTGGGTCGGGCTGGGCGGCAGCTGGACCGGGCTGCTGATGCTGGCCGGGGGCTTCGGGGCGCTGGTTCACTTCATCAAGCACAAGAGGACCTTCGTCCTCTTGGGCAGCCTGTTCTTGATCTTGAGCCTGGGCCTGATAGTCTACATGAACTTCACCGATCACGAGGTCCGCGAGCGCGACTACTTCTACGCCCACGGCTTCCTTTTCTTCTCAATCTGGATCGGGTTCGCGTTCGCGTACCTGGCCGACCTGGTTGAGCGGTCGAGATCCCCGAGGTGGCTCACGCCGGCGGTGCTGGCGGCGCTGGTGGCCTTCACGTTCTCTTCCTACTACGTCAATTACACCAGCCACAACCGCAGGGGCGACTACAACGCATACGACTACGGCTACAACATGCTGGCCACCGTGGCGCCCAACGGCATCATCTTCACAAACGGCGACAACGACACCTTCCCGTTGTGGTTCATGCAGGAGGTCAAGGGATTCCGCAAGGACGTCCGGGTGGTCAATCTCAGTCTGCTGAACACGCCCTGGTACATCTGGCAGCTGAAGCACGTGGACCCGCAGGTTCCCATGCGTTACAGCGACAAGGAAATCGCGGCGCTGCGGCCCTACAGGGAAGCGGACGGCAGGATAGTGATGGTCAAGGACCTGGCCGCCGCCGAGATAATCGAGTCCTGCCAGGGCAAGAAGCCGGTCTACTTCGCAGTGACGGTCGCCGACTACATGGGCTACGACAGCCACCTGGTGCTGGAGGGGCTGGCCTTCAGACACGAGTCCAAGCCGGTGGTCACCAACATCGACGTCGACCGGACGCTCTACAATCTCTACAGCCTGTACAAGTATCGCGGTCTGCTGCGACCGGCCTCGGGCGAGGCGGCCGCCGCTCCCAACTTCGCCGACGCTGAGTGGAAGGAAGCCCTGGGCGCTCTGGATGCCGGACCCGAGTACGTCTACGATACCGAGGTCTACAAGGACGTCAACACCCGCAGGCTTGTGAC
>JBAQHK010000193.1:0-2715 GCA_049288275.1 bacterium
CCCTCGCCTCTCAGACCGGCGCCGAGGAAAGGCCGATGGCCCGTAGCGAATATCAGTACTCTGAGCGAAGGGCTTCGGCCCGACGACGGCGCCAGAGCCCCGACCGAGCCGTCCTATAACGGTCTCCACCAAAATCTCGGTTTCGGGCCGCGGTATGAACACACCCTGCCGCATCTTGAGGGGCAGACCCATGAACTCCACCTCTCCCAGGAGATACTGAAGGGGGCAGCGGCGGCGGCGCTCGCCGACCAGCGCGGCGATCCGCGACTCCTGGTCCGGAGTGAGGTCGCGCCCGCCCTCGATGTAGATCCGGCTTCGCTTCAGGCCCAGCACATGGGAGATTATGGTTTCGGCTTCCACGTCGGGATTGACGACGCCGAAGGAGCGAAGATCCCGCCGCGCGCTGGTGAGGAGGGCGGAAAGCGTCACCGCTCGGCTCCTTGGCCGTCAGAGGCCGGCGGCCTTGAGCTTGGCCTCGCTCTCGCTCGCCGCCAGGGCATCAACGAAACCATCGATGTCGCCGTCAAGGATCTGCTCCAGCTTGTGCAGGCTCAAGCCAATGCGATGGTCGGTCACCCGGCTCTGGGGGAAATTGTAGGTCCTGATCTTCTCGCTGCGATCGCCCGTGCCCACCTGCTGCTTCCGGTTTCGCGAGCGCTCCTCGTCCTGCTCGGCCTTGGCCTTGTCCAAGAGCCTGGATCGGAGCACCTTCAGGGCCTTGGCCTTGTTCTTGTGCTGGCTCTTCTCGTCCTGGCAGGTCACCACCAGTCCGGTGGGGACGTGGGTGACCCTTACCGCGGAGTCCGTGGTGTTGACGCTCTGCCCGCCGGGACCGGACGATCTGAAGACGTCGACGCGGATGTCCTCGGGCTTTATGTCGATGTCCACCTCATCGGCCTCGGGCAGAATCGCGACCGTGACCGCCGAGGTGTGAATCCGCCCCGAGGCCTCGGTCACCGGAACGCGCTGGACACGGTGGACGCCGCTTTCGTACTTGAACCTGCCGTAGGAGCCTTTGCCGTCAACCAGGAAGATCACTTCCTTGAATCCCCCGACCCCGGTGGGGCTGGAGCTCAGGACGTCGATCTTCCATCCGCGGCCCTCTGCGTACCTGGAGTACATCCGGTAGAGATCGGCCGCAAAGAGCGCGGCCTCATCGCCGCCGGTGCCGGCCCTTATCTCCACGATGGTGCTCTTGGCGTCGTCGGGATCCCGGGGCACCAGGAGCTCCTTGAGCTCCAGGTCCAGTTTCTGGATTCTCCCGGTGAGGCTCTCCGCCTCCTGCAGCGCGAGCTCGGCGAGTTCCTTGTCCTCTGAGGACTTTCTTATCTCCTCGGCCTCGCCCAGGGCCTTCTCCAGCGCCTGGTACTCCGCGGCCTTGCCGACCAAGTCCTCCAGGTCACTTCGCTCCTTGGCGTACTTCAGGAGCAGGTTGCGGTCCCTAACGACCTTCTCGTCGCCGAGGAGCAGGCCCAGCTCGTCGTAGCGATCGCGGGCCTTCTTAATCGCTTCCCACATTCCCACCGACCTCTTCGGGCCCCACCGCGCGCTTCAGCGCGTCGATCGCCACCTCTATCTGGTCCGCGGTGGGCTCGCGAGTTGTGAACCTCTGCAGGGCAAGTCCCGGGGCGGTCATCATTCTCATCGCAAGCCCCGCCCTGTACCTGGCCGCAAGCTTGGTGATCTCGTAGGAGACCCCGGCTATCAGGGGCACCACCAGCAGCCTCAGCAGCCGCTCCCTGACGCTGTCCGGCCGCCCGGTGAATATGAAGACCACGATGCTCACCACCATCACTATAAGGAGGAAGCTGGTGCCGCACCGCGGATGACGTGTGGTGTACTTCCTGACGCTCTCCACGTCCAGGGTCTCGCCGTGCTCGTAAGCGTGAATGGACTTGTGCTCCGCGCCGTGATACTCGAAGACCCGCCTCATGTCCTTCCAGAGATTCAGCAGGCCCAGGTAGGCGAAGAATATCACCAGCCGCACCACCCCATCTACGATGTTGAAGCCCACGCTGCCCTTGACTCCCGTCCACCCGGCAATCACCAGCGGCAGATAGAAGAACAGCGCCAGCCCCAGCGCCAGGGCCACCACCACCGTCAGCCCCGCCCACAGGGAGGACTTCCAGCCCCGGTCCTCTTTGGCATCGCCCTCGGTCCCGGAGGCCACCTCGGCGGAATAGGTCAGCGACCGTATGCCGTGCCACAGCTGCTCAAAGAGCAGCACCCCGCCCCTCAAGACCGGCACGCCCAGGACCTTGTACCGCTTGGTGACCGAATGGAACGGCTCGATCCTGGAGACTATCTCGCCGGTGGGCCTGCGCACGCTGGTAACGATGCGGGCGGGCGCCTTCATCATCACTCCCTCGATGACAGCCTGCCCGCCCATCGCAAGATCTTTGTGATTCAACCCGCTTCACCAACCTTGCTTACTTGGCCTCTTCCTTTGCCACTTCCTTCGATCCGTACTTCCTGCGGAAGCGCTCAACCCGTCCCGCGGTGTCCACCAGCTTCTGCTTGCCGGTGAAGTAGGGGTGGCAGCTCGAGCAGATTTCCACGTGGATCTCCGGCAAGGTAGACCGGGTCTCGATCACGTTCCCGCAAACGCAGACTATCTTCGATCTCACGTATCGCGGGTGGATTCCCTTCTTCACTTGCCTCGCCTCCTTCCCTCGGGCGCCTCTCGGCGGTCCTCGAAGGCATTATAGACTGCGG
>JBAQHK010000194.1:0-1841 GCA_049288275.1 bacterium
GATTAAAATTATACAAAGAAGTTCCGACAGGTTTCTCAGTAACTTACAATGGCAACGGTAATGACGGCGGAACAGCTCCAACAGATCCAACATCTTATGCTTCTAGTGCATCAGTTACTCTTTTAGGAAATACTGGTACTTTAGCAAGAACTGGTTACACTTTTGCTGGTTGGAATACATTAGCAAACGGTTCTGGTACAAACTACTCACCTGGAGATACTTTTATCATTTCAGCAAATACAACTTTATATGCAAGATGGACTCCAAATAACAACACCATAACATTTAATGGTAATGGAGCTACAAGTGGTTCTATGTCAAACCAAACTATTGCAACAGCGGCAACTGCTCCTCTTGACGGTAATGGTTTTTCGAGAGTTGGTTTTACCTTTGCAGGTTGGGCAACAGCACCAGCAGGAGCAGTTGCTTATACAGATGGTGCTCCATACACAATGGGTACAGCAGATGTTACACTTTATGCAGTATGGAATACAATAGCGCCATTTATAACAACATCTGGAACTCTTACTGCATTATCTACCATTTATGGAACGGCTTCAAGTAATACAACTTTTACAGTTTCGGCAGGAAATCTTACTAATAATTTAGTTATTACTGCTCCAACAGGATTTGAAGTTTCATTAACTGCTGGAAGTGGTTTTGCTACTTCTATAGATTTAGGAGCAATTGACAGAACCAATACAACAATTTATGTTCGCTTAGCTGCAAATACAGATTTTGGAACTTACAGCGGCGATGTTGTTGCCTTTTCAACTATTTTAACTTCTGCGAATGTTCCAACAGTTTCAAGTAATGTCACTACAAAACCATTAACCATAACAGGATTAACAGGAGACAATAAAATATATGACGGATTAACAACAGCAACATTAACAGGAACAGCAACATTAAACGGAGTAGTTTTCGCTGATGATGTAACGATTTCTGGAACACCAACTTCAAATTTTGTAGATAAAAATGTTGGAACTGGAAAAGCAATAACCATTACAGGATATACACTTGGCGGAACAAAAGCTGCCAATTACAGTGTTTCACAACCAACAGGAGTAACAGCAAATATTACTGCAAAACCATTGAGCGTTACTGCACCAACTATTGCTTCTAAAGTATACAATGGGTCGGCAGTTTCTGGAGCGGTTTCGGTTGGAACGATTACTGGATTTGTAGGTACAGAAACAGTAACTGCAACAGCAACTGGAGTTTATGCTGACGCCAATGCTGGAACAGGAAAATCGGCAACGGTTACTTATGTATTAGCAAATGGAACAAATGGCGGATTAGCAACAAACTACTCATTAGCAGTTGGAACAGGAACAGGAGATATTACACAAGCTACTCCAGTATTTACAACCTCTGCAATAGCAGTAAGCGTTGGCGGAACTTATACTTTGCCAGGTGCAAATGTAACTTCAACTTCTCCAGGTGCATTAACTTACAGTATTACAAGTGGTGGTTTTGCAACTTTAACTGGAAGTACAATAACTGGAGTGGGTGTAGGTTCAGAAACAGTAACAGTTACTCAATCAGCAAGCACGAATTATTTGGGCGGAAGTACGACTGTTGGAGTTAATGTTACAATGATTACTTATGTTGATGGAGATTATAGAACTATAAATAATGGTAATTGGCACGGAACTGCTTCCTCTGGTTCAACCAATACTTGGGAACAATTGGTGTTGGGTGTTTGGACTACAATTTCAAATTCACCACCATCAAATGCTGCTGGACTAGGAACAAGAACAGTTTACATAAGACATACTATTACATTGATTGGAACTAATACCGCACCTAATGTTATTGTTGATAATGGAGGTGTTTTG
>JBAQHK010000195.1:0-2435 GCA_049288275.1 bacterium
GGGAGGCGCCGCGGAGGAGGCGAGACGGATAATGGAGAGTGCCGGCGTGGGAGGCCCGTTCGTCCGGGGAATGCTGAACGCCGGCCATTTCGGCGGAACGGTGCCCTTGTCGAAGCAAGACGTCGCCACGATGCACCCTTCCGCCCTGCCGGAGGGCCTGTGGGTGGCGGACCTCTCGCTCGCCCCGAAGTCGCAGGGCATGCCCACGATGCTCGTGGCGGCGGCGCTGGCGCTGCGCGTCGCAAGGGCTATTTCGGAAAAATGACTTAGAAGATCGGGAGGCACTGGAAATGAAGGTGCCGGTGATGCACAACAACCGGTATGGCAACGGCAAGAAGGTGGCGGAACCGATCGCCGAGGGTTTGTGCGAGTCGGGCCACGATGTGCGGGCGGCCGGGGCCAAACAGTAAGAAATGGACCGCCGGGGAATCGAACCCCAGACCTACTGATTAACTGGCGTCGGCGCATTCAGTATCCTAAGCGTCTCTTGGGTATTTATCCGGTCTGCTGAGTCCTCTTTGCGAAGCGATTATACTTCGCTCGGCGCCTCATGTCCATTGGCATGAGGCTCTTCACGCTTCATCTTGGAGAACCACGAAGCCGAAGTTGGCGCTATCCCGCCGAGACTTCATGCTCCTGGTTCCCGATCTCTACGGCACCTCCTTGGGCTAAGGTCCAATAGCATCGTTCCAGCAGTCTCGCCGCCGTGGCGCAGATGGCGACGTTGTAGTGCTTGCCGCGATCGCGAAGGCGATGGTAGTAAGCGGCCAGGTCATTGTCATACTGGCGGGCACCCATAGCTCCCAGATATGCCCAGGCCCGCAGGAACGGGTCCCCACGCTTCGTGATCCCTTGGCCCGACTTCGTGTGCCCCGCCGAGCTCTTCACCCGCGGCGCGAGGCCGGCAAATGAGACGAGATGCTTGGTCGTGGGGAAGCGCCGGCGCACATCCATCCCGATGCAGGCCGTGATGGCCGCCGCGAGGAACTCCCCGAGACCCCCGATCCCCATGAGCCGCTGCTCGGGATCGACCTCGCCGTAGAGCTCCGCGATCCGCTCGTCGAGCCGCTCCACCTGCTCCTCGAGCTTCTCGAGCTCATCGAGCTGCACGTTCACCTCGAGCAGCAGATCCTCCACCTGCCAGCCCAAGTCCGGGGCGTTCTCGATGCACCGCCACAGCTCCTCGGCCTTCCGATCACTGAACTTCCCCCATGCGGATCTTGTCATAAGCTCTACCAGCCTGCGCTTCCCCAACCGTCGCGCTCGGGCAGGCGCGAGGTAGCGCCGCATAAAAAGCCGCGCACTCTTCGAGTACCTCACCGGCATCACACCATCGATCCCCGGCACCACCATCTCAGTGAGCGTCGAAAGACGCCTCTTGAGATCCGCGATCCGGCACCGGTACTTCCACCGCAGCCGGCACAACCGCAGCAGCATCTGCTCCACCGCCGGCGCCACCCACACCGGCCGAAGCCCCTCGTCAACAAGCGGCATCCGGGCCAGCGCCTCCGCGTCCGTAATGTCCGTCTTCGTATGATCCACGTAGAACTTCCGCAGATCATGCGCCTTCTTCGGCTGCGCCAGGTACACCCGACAACCGGCGTTCACAAACGCCCACACCAGCTCACGCCAGTAGTCTCCCGTCGCCTCGATCGTCACCACCACCTCCTCCGGCCGGGCCCCGCAGAGCTTCGCCCGCTTCAGCACAAGCTCGGTGCCCGATCTCCCACGGCCGATCCGATACGGCTCTCCCACTCGCTCCTTCCTCTCGTCCACCATCGCCACCTGGTGAAACCCCTTCCCCAGGTCGACGCCCACGTACAACGTCCCCGCCATCGCCTGCCTCCTTGCTCGGGCCGCTGACCCGCCGGGGTCTCCCTGCACTCCTCCCGATCTTCGCCTCAGGCTAGTCTTTCCCTCGGGACTCTGCTATCATCCCAATATCCTTAATCGAGGCTCCCGGGTGGGACAGGGTGCCATACTGAAATACGGGATACACTCCCAAACGCAGGATCGGCACCCCGACTTTGAGCAACCCACCCGGGACCATACCACCCCACAGAGCACATAGAAAATCCCGGCCGCCAAATCCTTCCTCGGACTCAACAGCCGGGATCCTTAAGAACCCGATCTACTCAAAAGACCCGCGGACTAGCGCAGGAGCACCATTTTTCTCGTGAGGCTCGGGGCCCGCGCCATCGCTAGACGGTAGAAATAAACCCCCGAGGCCGCGGGGCGCCCCGCGGTGGTTCGCCCATCCCACGTCGCGGTGTGTCTTCCCGCCGGCAGAAGCTCATCGACCACTCGCGCGACGACCTCTCCCTTGACGTTGAAGATCACGAGCTGGACCCTGCCGGCCTGCGGCGTCTCGAACTCGATCCGCGTCGTGGGATTGAATGGATTCGGATAGCACTGCGCGAGCGTAAGGCGCAGAG
>JBAQHK010000196.1:0-4822 GCA_049288275.1 bacterium
GTCTTGATCTCACCCCAGGTGCTCTCGTGTCCACCCTTGGGATTGCACGGATCGTCGCCGATCGCGCCGCAGACGCCGGCGGCGCTGGGCTCGAAGAGCGGATAGTCGTATGAAGGCCCCCGACTGAAGTCGCAATCCACGACTCCGTAGTCGCCCGTTGCCGGATTGGTTACCGCATGGATCAAGCCGGGAGTTAAGGCGGTGATCCAGCCGAAGCCCGGAGCGACGCTCCAGGTCTGCTGGCAGATGGTCCAGGAGACAGCGGTGCCGTCTCCGGAGCTCGCGATGTCCCCGATCGACAGGTCCCCCTTACACCTCACCCACGACATGCTGCCCCACTCGTCCGGCCACTTCAGGCCGACTTCCACCACCAAGTACTCCGTCAGATCGAAGAAGACAGGCATGACGTCCACATCGCCGCAGCTGGCATAGGTTGAGGTTATGTTGCCGCACGTCCCAAACGAAGGGTAGCCCTGGATGCAGGACGTCGGATGGGACTTTATGTGAACGCCGATTTTGTGCCCCTCGTTGTTGCCGGCGTAGCCTGGGACCGAAAGCCCCAAGACCAGCGCCAAGACCGAAGCTGCCGCAAGTGCGAATCTCGTCGTCAACCCTTCACCTCCGTAGTCCCTGTCGCGGGCCCCACTGCTAACTCTAATGCCGGCCCGCCCCATCGTCCATATCCAAATCCCCGCCGGCTCGCTGACAGGGGCGCCCGAACCCGGCGGGCGGCGCCGATGGGGCCCCCCGACGAGCGCAGCCGAAGCGAGCACGTTGGGGGTGATCGGCGACAGGACCCGCCGGCCCTCATCATGCCGGGACGCAGTCGCCGTAACGCGTGCGCCGCATCCGCTTCTTCCGGGCCAGGAGTCGCTTGTGTTCCTCCGGGCTCACGAAGGCCACGATTCTCGAGATGCTGGACTCGCCGCCCACGAACCGCCACGGGAAGCAGCCTACGGTGACGCGCCGGTTGAGGATCAGATCGATGTCCCCGCCGAGGTTCTCGGCGTGCACGATGGGGATGTGAAACAGCGCCACGTGCATCAGCTGGTAGTCCTCCGACGGGAAGAAGTCGTCCAGCCCCTTGCTGTACTTGGCCCTCAAGAAGGCGTCGGCGCGCTTGGCCTCCACCGGCATCCACTCCCTGATCTTGGTATTCATCGGGTGGTCGGCCGATCCCGCGTCCACGCCGATCCACTTGATTCGCTTCCGCTTGCACCAGCGCGCGAATTCCATCGTGGGGCCCGGGTGGCGGATCATGTAGCGCACCTCGTCGGCCTCGGGCTGATCCCAGGCGTAACGGTGATAGCCGGTGTTGATAACGAGGATGTCGCCCTGCTTGACTTCCACCCGCGCCTCCACGTCCTTCGAAGTGTAGATGCCGTAGTCCTCGGCAATGTCGCTCAAGTCCACCACCACACCCGGCCCGCACAGGTAGTCGTTCAAGGGCAGGCTCGCGATGTCGCCGCCGTGCGTGCAGAAGTGGAGCGGCCCGTCAAGGTGGGTTCCCACGTGGTTGCTGGTGGTAAGGAGCTGCCCGTTGGCCCCGTTGGGCGCCAGCCGCTTGAAGAACTTGAGCTGCAGCGGCTCGTAGGTAGGCCAGGGCGGGGTTAGCACGCTCAAAGGCTGCGTGAGATCGACGATGCGGAATTCGACCGGTTTCATCATGCTCGTCCTCCATCGGTGTGGTGTCCTTGCGCCTCTCCTTGCGCCGCGACCGATTCCCAGAACGCCGCGAGCGCCTCTTTGAAGCAGGCAAGCGGCGGCTCCACAAGTCCGGCCCCCACCTGCCCGACTCCTGCATCCTTGTGCGCGATACCGGTATTGACGACCGGCGCCAGCGCCCCTTCTGTCACCTTCATGATGTCTATTCCCGTGGGAGTCCCCCGAAAGCCCAGCGACGGTATGCGGTAGTTCCGGCTCTCCCCCGCTGTGATCTCGTACATGGCAAGCGTCAGCCGCTCGGCGTCCGAGGGCCGGCCGCCGACGAACTGCACGATCGCCGGGGCGGCGGCCATGGCGAAGCCGCCGATGCCGTAGGTCTCGCATATCGTGCTGTCGCCGAGATCGGGATTGGCGTCGGCCTCACCGAAACCGGCGAAGTAGAGCCCCTTGACCCTGGGCGCGGGCGCCGTGAACCACCGCGGTCCAAGGCCGCTCACCCGGATGCCGAAATCCGTCCCGTTCCGGGCCATGGCGCTCACCAGGGTGCACCAGGGGATGTCTGCGATTGCGTCAAGGCAGCTCTTCGCGGCCGCCATTGAGAGATTGAGGAAGAAGTGGTCGTTGGAGTGCATGAACTTCAAGATCTCGCCCTTGACCTCGTTGCCAGCGTCGGCGGCCGCCACGGCGGGGGCAATCTCCCTGATGAGGAGCGAGGTCCCGGCGCGGTTGCGATTGTGCCCCTCATCTCCCATCTGCAGAGCCTGGGCTATGAGAGCTCTGAGATCCACCGGTCCGTGACTCTCCACGGCTTGCCTCAAGACCGGCGCGAGCACCTTCTCCATCCACCGGAGTCTATCGATCACTTCGGGCCCGAAGGCGCCGAATCTCAGGACCTTACCCAGGCCTTCGTTGAGCGTGGCAAATGCCCGCCCGCCGCAAGACTTGTTCTCCACGATCCAGACCGGCATCGAGGGCGAGACCACTCCGGCCATCGGTCCCACAGCGGCGTGGTGATGGCAGGGCTCGAAGCGGATCTTCCCCGACTTGGCGAGCCTCTCGGCTTCGGCGGGGTCTCCGGCGCGCCCTTCGTAGATCAGCGCGCCCACGATCGCGCCCTTCATCGGGCCACACATCCTGTCCCAGGCAATCGGCGGCCCGGCGTGCAGCACGAGATCGTCCGACATGCCCGGGATCGCCTCGGCGGCCCGCCCGAGGCCCACCACCACCGGATGGGATTCATTGATGATGTCCAGGGCTCTGGAGTTCGCGGCCCGGACAAGCTCTGCCAGGCGCACCCGCTTGCCGTCCGCCACGACGTCGGCGGTCTCAATCCTGCGGAGCGTATCGAAGGCGCCCTCGTCGCCGCCGCACGGGACGGTCCACTCTACTTGGAAGGCCGACTTGCCCTGAAGCCGGATTGAGTCCGCGAAGAGCCGGCTGCCCAGGTTTCCAACCACAACCTCTCCGGCCAGGATGTCCCGCAAGCGATCCACGTCACTTCCTCCCCAAGAGATCCGCCACCCACTGCGCGGCCACGGCGTTGGTCTCCGCCACCACGACTCCCGCATCCTCAAGCTCCCGCCTCTGGCGATCGTAGTCCTGCGGGTCGCCGCGAGTTCCGCAGATGCTGGCGATGACGGCAGGCATCCTCGCGCCGGCGCCCGACCCGGTGCTCCGGCTCGCGCCCGACGGGCCCCCTGAGAAGCCAAGAGCGCGGGCGATCTCACCGGCAGGGTCGGGGTTGCAGCCGTAGCCCAAGACCACGTCCAGGAGAATCACGGCAGCCTCGGGGTCGGCCACCTCGCGCTCGAGCCGGGTGAGCCGGTAGGATTGGTCTATCATGGGATGTGCTCGCCCTCGCGTAAAGGCGTCGTCCCCAAGGTCAACCACGGTGTGGCCCCGACTTGCCGAGTGACCGTCGAGCATAAGCGTCTCAGGCAGCTTCATGTTGGTGCTGATCGGCGTGATGCGCTCGCCCATGATGAATACAGCCTCCTGGGCAAGGGTCCCGCCGCTGAAGAGGCCGCGCACGTAGCGACGCGGCGCGCGAAGGGCAGCGGCGGCAGCCTCGAGCTTCCTTGCCTCTTCACTAGGAGCGCGGTCCGGCGAGTGGCCAGTCGCCCCGGCGGCCGTCGCGGCCTCGACCGCCGCCTGAGTGAGATTGCGCGCGAAAACCACGCTGCCCCGGCGCTCCTCCCCCGACCAGCCCGCGAACGAGACGACGCATGGCTTGCCTGCTCCCGACGCAATCTCAAGAACGTCTTGCGTGACCTCCGGCGCCGGCAGTTTGGATATCACGACGATCACCTTGGTGGCGTGGTCGTCTATGAGGGCGCGAAGCCCCATCTTGGTCATCACCCCGCCCACGGCTGCCGAGACGTCCCGCCCGCCAGTCCCTATGATGTGGGAGATCCCTACGTTCCATCTGGCGAGGATTGATGAGACCTCCTGAGCGCCCGTGCCCGAGGCGGCGACTATCCCCACGGGGCCGCGCGGGACATGGTTGGCAAAGCCCAGACCGACTCCGCTAATGATCGCTGTGCCGCAGTCGGGCCCCATCATGAGAAGCGAACGCTCGGCGGCAGCGGCCTTGAGCCGCTTCTCATCCTCGAGCGAGACATTGTCGCTGAAGATCATTACGTGCCGCCCGGCGGCCAGGGCTCGCTCCGCCTCGCGGGCAGCGAACCGGCCCGGAACCGAGATCAGAACCAAATTGATCTCCGGATGGCGCCGGAGCGCGGGGCCCAGCCCCGGCCGGGAAGGCGTCCGTGACTGCCCCGCGAAGGGCGCGCCAGGCGCTTCGGCGCCGGGCTCTCCCACGCCGACCTCGCGTCCGCCCGCAATTTCCAGTTTCGCCAGGGCAAGCGCCGCCTCGAGCGCGGCGCCGTCAGCGGCATCTATCGCTATTATGAGATCGTTGGCCGAGACCGCGCCGGCCGCCGAGGGATCGAAGCCGGCTTCTTTCAGGAGCAGCAGATTGGTATCGGTGGCCATCGCCGCCATAGCGGACTTCACGCCGGCCGCCTCGCTCACCTTCCGGGAGATGCCCATAAGGCTTATGGAATCCAGATATGTCGCCCTCTCAATCGCGATCCGCTTCATGCGCTCAGACTCTCTCCCCGACCCAATCCTGACAAGTATCAAGCCCGACCAAGGC